>CAYWUO010000185.1:0-4603 GCA_964461285.1 uncultured Pirellulales bacterium | reverse complement strand
GTTTGTTTTGCATACTTTGGTCAATTTGGTTGACCAAAGAGTGAATGCGTAAATGGGTAGATGAGTGAGCGGATAAATGGTTCGTGGTTCATTGTTATTCCTTAATATATAAGACTTTGCAAGTATATTTGACTTGGGCCTTAGGCCCGTAAGACTTGTCCCTCCGGGGACTGACGTGTGCTGCCTGAGCACATTTAGTATTATACCAAACCCTGCCCTTTTGTTCAATAAAAATCTAACAATATAATAAAGAAATTTTTCCCTTGATGTCTATAATTGGGGATTTTATCGCAAGAACGCTGTTTTTTGTGTTTTAATGAGGTATTTTGGCCTTTTGTTAACTTGAGCATAGCTAACCTTAATCGCTCGTTGTAAAATATCAAGGCAAGATTATATCATCTTGAAAACGGAGATATAATTCTAAGTATAAACCAAGAAATCAAACACTAAATAAATTCAATAATTAAATAAGGAATATTTCTTGGAACGGACAGACATCACAGAGTTACATTATATTACTCCAATTGCCAATGTGTCCTCTATTATAAGGTACGGGATATTATCAAACAAACTTTCACAGAAATTACCTCACGACTCTCTTGCAATGGAAGAGATTCAGTCCAGGAGAAAAAACAAACAGATTCCTGGTGCCAGAAAGCTTCATGAGTATGCGAATTTGTATTTTGATGCCCACAATCCCATGCTTAGCAAAAGACGGGACCAAAATGAGCAGATATGTATCCTGCGCGTTAATCCATCAGTTCTGGATTTGCCAGGTGTAATCATTTCTGACCAAAATGCCGCAAGTAATTATGTCCGTTTTGATACAGTGGAAACTGGCTTGAAAGTCTTGAATAGAGACACAATATTTGCTCGTTTTTGGCTTCATCCGGACAATCAACCTAAAGAATGGGCACATAAATCGGTCAAGAATGCTGAGGTTCTTGTACCTGACAAGATCGATCCCAAATATATTTTGGGCGCCTATGTTGCGAACGAAACGGCATTGAAAGCTTTCAAGCAACTTAATATTCAATTGACTGTAAGCATTGAAAGTGATATATTTTTCTCATAAGACATTATGAAGATTCTAATAGGCGACATTTTGAAATCCAGGGCACAAACCCTCATCAATACAGTAAATTGTGTTGGCATAATGGGTAAGGGAATAGCTCTGGAGTTTAAGAAGCGATTTCCAAAAATGTTTAAAGACTATGTGGAACGATGCCAACGAAACGAGGTACTTGTAGGCCAGCCTTATATATATAAAAGCTTAATAGGTCCACAGATTGTGAATTTCCCAACCAAAGAGCACTGGAAGTCTATTTCTAAAGTAAGCGATGTCGAACGGGGCTTAGACTTTATCCTAACCCATTATAAGGAATGGAGCATTACTTCGATAGCAATACCGCCACTCGGTTGTGGAAACGGTCAATTGGAGTGGAATGTTGTTGGTCCACTGATTTATGGTCGAGCTAAACAAATGGATATACCCGTCGAAATCTATGCACCTTATGGAACAAATCCTTCAGAACTAACAGTTTCATTCCTGGAAAATCCCAACGAATCAAGGAATGCCGGTAGTAGAAAATCAAGAAATGAACAACTTTCGTTCAATCCTGCATGGGTGGGGCTTGTAGAGATTTTGCATCGCATCAAAGAACAACCTTATCATTTCCCCGTCGGCAGAACGATTTTTCAAAAGATTGCATATGTAGCTACTCAGCAAGGACTGCCTACGGGATTTAAATATCAAAAATCAAGTTACGGGCCTTTTTCAAAAGAACTTAAGCTTGCTGAATCAAAGTTAATCAACAACAACCTCTTGCAGGAAGAACGCCTTGGCAAAATGTTTGAAGTTAAAGTCGGTCCTGCTTTCGAAAAGTCTCGGGAGAGGTACAAATCTTTACTGGATAAATACTCTGATGTGGTTGAAAAAACTACAGACTTGTTTATGCGCATTGACACAAAACAAGCAGAAACACTTGCCACAGTGATATTCACCTGCACTGAACTCAAAAAGAGCAAAAAAGATCCAATATCAGAAACGGATGTGCTTGACGCTGTAATGCAATGGAAACAACGCAGGAGGCCAGCATTAAACCGAGCGACAGTCGCTTCAACTATACGTAATCTCGGCATGCTAAACTGGCTTGATGTCATACCCGATGATAAATTACCCGTATCCGAAGAAAACGAGATATTCGTTTAAAACTGCGAGAAGCTATCACTACTCAATTTCAACAAAAATTTCCCAGCAAGCAAAAAATCCTGATGAAATTTCCTCCACTACGCTTATAAGCACCCACTCATCTACACATCGAGATACGCTTCACGCTTCACGAGATACTCAATACGAATTAAGGTTGACAAGTCAATTTCAGGCGATTATACTACTTTCTCTTTTTTCCCCTATGGGATTGTTGATTGGATGTATGTATCAGGGTATGGAGTATCATCCTTACATTTTTAGCTCATAAGATAATGAAAATTAGCATAGAAGGAGAATTTTGAAGATGGCAACGAAACAGGTGTACTTCTTCGGCTTGGGCAAGGCCGAGGGCAATGCGAAGATGAGAGAAGTTCTCGGCGGTAAGGGTTCGAACCTCGCAGAAATGACGAACCTCGGCGTACCGGTCCCGCCGGGCTTTACTATCAGTACAGAGATTTGCAGCCAATATTACAAATCAAAAGGCAAATGGCCGAAAGGGCTTGCGCAGGAAGTTGATAAGAACCTGGCAAAGCTGGAGAAGGCGATGAACACCAAGCTCGGCGACCCGAACCGGCCTTTATTAGTCAGCGTGCGAAGCGGTGCAGCAGTATCGATGCCCGGGATGATGGATACGGTGCTTAACTTAGGATTAAACGATGGAGTAATCGAGGGTATTATCAAAAAGACAAAGAACCCTCGTTTTGCATACGATATTTACCGCCGGTTTATCGATATGTTCGGCGATGTGGTGATGGGCTGTGACCACGAGCACTTCGAGCATGTGATAGACGCCGCCAAGAAAAAAGCCAAGGTCAAGCTCGATAATGAGCTAAATGCCGGCCAGCTTAAAGAGGTTGTCGAGAAGTACAAAGCAGTATATAAAAAGCACGTCGGCAAAATGTTTCCGCAGGACGGCAGGACCCAGCTCACCCACGCGATTAATGCGGTGTTTGGTTCCTGGAATATCCCGCGGGCGGTTACCTATCGAAGGTTAAATAAAATCACCGGCCTATTGGGTACTGCTGTGAACGTTCAGGCGATGGTTTTCGGCAATATGGGCAAAGATTGCGGTACGGGAGTCTGTTTTACTCGCAATCCGAGCACCGGCAAAAAGGAGTTTTACGGCGAATTTTTGATGAACGCGCAGGGTGAAGACGTCGTCGCCGGTATCCGAACGCCTATCGAATTGAAAAAGCTCTCCAAAGTAATGCCAAAGGCCTACAGAGAACTGACCTCCCTTATGACCCGACTCGAAAAACACTACAAAGATATCCAGGACATGGAATTCACGATTCAAAATAAAGTGCTTTATATATTGCAGACGCGGCGGGGGAAGCGGACGGCGGAGGCGGCGGTGAAGATTGCAGTTGATATGGTGCGGGAAGGATTGATATCGAAAAAGGAGGCGGTCATGCGCGTTGAGCCGGAGCAATTAGAACGGCTGCTGCATCCGCACTTCGACCCGAAGGCCAAACGAAACGTTATCGCCAAGGGCCTGCCGGCATCGCCGGGAGCAGCGGTCGGGCAGGTGGTCTTTACGGCAGATACGGCAGAGGCGTGGAAGAAAAAAGGTAAAAAAGTCATCCTTACGCGAATCGAGACCAGCCCGGAAGATATCGGCGGGATGGATGCGGCAGAAGGTATCCTGACGGCACGCGGCGGTATGACCAGCCATGCGGCAGTAGTCGCACGAGGGATGGGTAAATGCTGCGTGGCAGGGGTGAGCGACCTGAATATCAATTACAAAACTAAAAAACTCAGTGTCGATAGCAAAGCTATTAAAGAAGGAGACTGGATAAGCTTGGACGGCTCGACCGGGGAAGTTATGACCGGACAATTGGCAACGGTGGCGCCGACGATGAGCGGAGAATTCGGAAAGTTTATGAAAATCTGCGATGATGTCCGTAAATTAGGCGTCCGCACGAATGCAGATACGCCGGAAGACTCAAAAAGGGCGCGAGAATTCGGGGCAGAAGGGATTGGGCTTTGCAGGACGGAACATATGTTCTTCGAAGGTGAGCGGATATGGCCTGTGAGGCAGATGATTCTGGCAGCGGATGATTATGCGGATATGCTGGCAGAATTGAACGCGGCACAAACACCGAAAGATAAAAAGGCGATTGAAAAGAAATACGCCAGCGCTAAAAAACAATTCGAAGGGGCACTAAAGAAGCTTCTGCCCTATCAGAGAAGCGACTTCGAGGGGATATTCAAGGCGATGGCAGGGCTGCCGGTGACGATTCGGCTGCTCGACCCGCCATTACACGAATTTCTGCCGCAGGATGAGAAAAGCCAGGCAGAGATGGCAAGGCGATTAAAGGTCAAGCCGGCAGTGGTAAAAGCGAAGGTCGAACAATTGCATGAGTTTAATCCGATGTTAGGACATCGGGG
>CAYWUO010000184.1:0-4611 GCA_964461285.1 uncultured Pirellulales bacterium | reverse complement strand
CCGGCAGATTATCTCTCTGTCCATCGACCCAGGATTCAGAGGGTGTAAAGCCGTATTCGGCGCGGTACATCTTAATTCTGTTACCAAGCACTGCCATAGCTAATTTTGCTGCTCGACGGTTGAAGTAATCCCTCAGATTAAGTATTACCGCAACCGCAACCACCGTAATGAGAATCACAGTTACAATGTCTACTAATATTGCCCTCTGCCGTCTATTCACCCTGTTAGAAACCTCTCTAATCTAATACTATTTTGTTTTTTTCATTGTTCTTAACTCGTTACACTGGTGCCGATTTTATTTTTACTTTACCGTCTTGAACTACTATTCTATCCTCAGCAAACAGTTTTATTGCCTGCGGATAAGCGATACACTCCTGCTCAAATACCCTTGCCGCGAGTGTATCTGGGGTATCGTCGTCTCTTACCTCACAAGCCCGCTGTACAATAATCGGCCCTTTATCATATTCATTTGTGCAAAAATGCACAGTACAGCCGCTCACTCTGCATCCTTCTGCAAGAACAGCCTTGTGGACGTAATGGCCCCACATGCCCTGACCGCCGAAGCTCGGAAGCAGTGCGGGATGGATGTTCATTACGCGATTTTCGTAACGTGGTGGTATTTTCCACAGACATAGCCAGCCGCCCTGGATAACGAGGTCAACGTTTGCAGCAGCAAGCTCCTCTTCGATACGCTTGCTGAATTCATCCAGTCCCTCCAAGGGGCGGGATTCATCGATGTCAGGATAATCTTTTTTACGAATAATTCTCACATTTAATCCGGCCTTCCTGGCTTTTTCGACGCCGGCCACGGCTGAGCGCGAGCTTATTACGACAGCGACTTCGGCATTCAGCCTACCGTTATTTATGTATTCAAGGATGTTCATCAATGTTGTGCCGCTGCCACTGATTAGCACCCCGAGGCGAATTGCCCGCCGCCCCGACTCGCGTCGGAAGGCGCGGGGACTGGGTTTTTTATTTTTTGCAGGAGCTTCCGTTTTGCCCTCAATATCACGCTCGATGTTCAAGGCCTGGTTTACGAGCTTGTCGGCTTGTTTATTTTTATCCCTGGTAACATGCTGGATATTCCAAATTTCAAATTCGTTAAGCAAATCGACGGCCTGGCTGAAAAGAGGTCTGATTTGCTCGCTTTTTACCTTATATTCCCCTTTAAGCTGTCTGACAAGTAGTTCGCTGTCACTATAAACCTTTATTTGTTTAGTACCGAGCTGTTTTGCGGCTTCGAGGGCTTTTACCATAGCAGTATATTCAGCAACATTGTTCGTGGCTTGACCCAAAAAAAAGGCTTTGGCCTGAATTCGACTTCCGTCAGCGTCTTCAAAGATAAAAGCGGCACCAGCCGGACCGGGATTTCCTCTACTGGCACCATCTATATAAGCGATTACTTCGTATTTTGTATCCTGCATCATATATCTTGACACTTGAGAGCCAAGTGCTGAATATCAGGTATGCTCCACACTTTCAAGTACAAGTATTCTCGTACAGTTAGGACAGCGAATAATATCATCCTTAGTCATAAGCAGGTTAACGCTTTCGGCAGTAATTCCCATAAAACAGCCGCCACAACTATAGGCCCCAGTTTTGCCCTCCTGCTGTTCAATTAACACGACTGCCTGGCCGTCAAATGTCTCAGCGACTCGCTTGAAAATTTCCAAGGGTTCTCCGGGGATGGTCTTTGCCACCTGATTCCATTCTTTCTGAACTTCTTCGATTTCAGACTGATACTTGACTGCCAGCTCCTCTGTCTCTTTCCTGATTTTTTCGAGCTTTTGTTTTTGCTGTTCTATTTGCTTGCGGATATTCTCACACTCGGCTTCGTCGACCTCAATATCCTTTAGCAATTCAAGAATTTGCGTTTCGATTTTGGAATTGTCGGCTTTTGTTGTATTAAGCTGGGTTAGTACGGTGGCGTATTCTTTGTTCGTTCTCGCGGTATTCAGGGAAGCTCTTAACTTGGCTATTTGTTCATCTTTGCTCTTCAGTTCCAATTCCAGCCTGTCTGACTGAATCCTGGTTAGCTGAATCTCCTCTTTCTTGGCTTCGAGGGCATTTTGGAGGTTTCTGACTTGATTTTCCTGGATAATTACATTTCTTCTGCATCTTGCAAGTTTTGCTTTGGCGGCTCGCAGGCGATTTTCAACACTTTGAAGCTTCACCAGGCCATTTAACGCAGGTCCCATTTACACTCCTTCTTGCCAGCCCTTAAATTTTTAGCCCTTTATTGTCTCCATTTAAATTTATTCTGCAATAAAAATTTCATTATTTTTTATTTTTTTACTGCAGAATCCCGAAAAACGCAAAGATAATACGGTGATTGGCAATTAGTAAGGTTAATTATTTAGCCAATTATCATTTTAAGCATCTATATTAGTAGTCGAACCTTTGTAAATTATGGCTGCTGATTATATAATTACAGAACAATGAAAACGTTATTGAAAAAACTCATTCAAGCTGAAACGACCCTCGAAAAGGGCGAATTGGCCGCGGCTGAGATAATTGCAACGGAGCTTGGCAGCTTTGGCGTAGATGCTCAGATAGACCGCTGGGAAACAAACAGAGCAAATATCATCGCACAGATAAAAACCGTCGGCCAAAAAAAGGCCCTTTTATTTGTAAGCCATCTTGATGTTGTCGGTCCTGGCGAAGCAAGCTGGGAAAAATCCCCTTTTGGGGCAATCGAAAGCGACGGCAAAATCTATGGCAGAGGTGCAGTAGATATGAAAGGAGCAATTGCTGCAATTGTTACTGCTATCGGCCAGATTGTTGAATCAGGTACAAAGCTGCAAGGCGATATTATACTTTTTGGTGCTGCCGGTGAAGAAACCGACAGCAGTGGAGCAAAGAGATTTATTCGCGACTGCAGCGGGCAATTGCCCGAGCTTGCAGGTGTGGTTATCACGGAGCCGACAGACTTTGCGGTTGTCACCGCCCATCGAGGAATCCTGTGGCTTGAAGTTACAACCAAAGGCAAAACGGCTCACAGCTCTGCACCTCATTTGGGAATAAACGCAATATCCTCAATGAAATCTCTCTTAAACGAACTTGAAAAGTGCGAAATTACCACTGAACCGCACGAATTATTAGGCGATTGCTCTATGAGCATAAATACAATCTCCGGCGGCAAGGAAATTAACGTGGTACCGGATAAATGCAGCATCGGAATAGATATTCGCACCTTGCCTTCGCAAAATAATCAGCAAATAATCGCTGATTTTGAAAAAATCATTTCAACATTAAAACACAAAAATCCTGAATTCGATGCACAAATCAGCTCTATACGTGCAGTGCAGGCATTAGAAACGGACAACAACAGCGATTTTGTTAAGGATTTTTGCGACTGCCTTGGAATTAGCGAAACCAAAGCCGTTGGTTTTACTACAGATGGTCCATTTTTTGCGTCGCTGGGCTCACCAGTGATAATATTCGGGCCTGGCAATCCGGAACTTGCTCATAAGCCGGATGAATACATCGAAATCAGCGATTTGAATAAAGCCGTTGAGTATTACAAGAACACTATCCTAAAGCTTTTGACATAATTGTACTTCTGAAAAACGGCTCATAATTAAAATAAGCTTATAGAACATTGCATATATAGCGATTTTACTATCTACATTCAGCCTTGACATTAAGCACACAGAGCCTTATAATAATTTATACTGTTTTAACTATGTAGCGTCTTACTGATAATGACTCAAATCAGATATACAAAAGCATTTACTTTAGTTGAGCTACTGGTTGTCATCGCCATAATCGCCATATTGATGGCGATTCTAATGCCGGCTCTATCTGCTGCGAAGAAGCAAGCCTACGGGTCGGTATGCCTGGGTAACCAAAAAGGCCTGATACTCGCATACGTAGCCTATACCATTGATAACGATGATAAGATACCAAGCGCCAACACCTTCTATCCTACTGCCTGGAATCCGCCTCCACCGGATGAAATCCCCTGGGCTCGAGCACCTATGACTTCAAGCGGCACCTATCATCCGGCAGCAACTGATGATGTACCTATAGAAGAGCGATTTAACGGTATTCGGAAGGGTTCGCTATACCCTTACACCAAAGAAGTGAAATTATACCACTGTCCAGGTGACCAGCGTCATAAAAGGGGGACAAATCTGGGTAACAGATTAGCTCTCAGGATGTATCGCAGTTACGGAATTCAAGCCGGACTCAACGGGGAAGAACTGCACAACAGTTTGAGCGGTTTCGCCATTAAAAGACTCTCAGAAATAAAGCATCCAGGCTCGATTTATGTCTTTGTGGAAGAGTATTATGACGGAAGCGGGGCCAACTATAATGCCGGGTCCTGGTTACTCGATAAAGATAATAATGGGCAAGGCTGGTGGAATATTATGGCGGTTTGGCATGGCAACAGCTCGACTCTGTCGTTTGCAGACGGTCATACCACTCGAAAGAAGTGGAAGGACAATCGAACATTGGCATTTGCTGAAAAACGTGACGAATACAACCAGCCGGATAATTCCGACCTTATGTATATGATAAAACACTATGCTGTCCCCTTGCCGCGAGGCGGAGATTAAAGATTCAGAATCCCAAGATATATGTTGAGGGGGTATTTTATTGTTCAAG
>CAYWUO010000183.1:0-4623 GCA_964461285.1 uncultured Pirellulales bacterium | reverse complement strand
TCACAGGTTCGCCAATGAAATTCTCGACCAGGGACAGCCCCCGTTGCAACTTGTGCAGCAATCGTGGTGGCCCGATACTTCCGGCATATACCTGATAAGCGCCTTCGTGCTTGCTCTTATCGTAATATACCGCGGCGGATTTTGGAGTAGACTGGCGATTCTTTGCTTTAATCTTATAGTCGGCGGCATCGTTCTGAACGCCCAGTATTCAAGCGAGCAGATGGCAACAATTTTATCTATGCGCAGTTCGGCTATAGGTTTGTCGGGGACCTTCCTGTTGGTTATAGGCGTGCCGCTCTTGGTAATAATCTTTGGCAACATTTATTGCGGCTATATCTGTCCATTCGGAATTGCGCAGGAATTGCTCGGCTATATTTTTCCGGATAGATTCAGACAGCCGATATCGATAGAGAAGATGCAAAAAGCGAGGTTTATCAAGTACGTTATACTTTTTGTTCTGGTGATTGTATTCTTTACTTCAAGGGACAGGACGACATTAGCGGCAGAGCCGCTTATCTCGATTTTCAATTTTCAATCGGCGAGCGCCGGTTGGCAGTTGTCAATTCTCTTGATAGCGGCGGCGGCCTTGATAGGTTCTGTTTTTTATACTCGTTTTTGGTGTCGATATTTGTGTCCTGTCGGGGCATATCTATCGCTGTTTAATAATATAATAATCCTCAAGCGTTATTTACCGGCCAAGAGATTCGGCAGGTGCGAGTTCGGCCTTACGGCAAAAGACCATATGGATTGCATATATTGTGACAGGTGCCGTTATCAGACTAAAGAGCAAAGGCAGAAGAACAAAGAAGAAAGTTCTGAGTCTCTCTTATCCCGCTATCTTTTGGTGTTTGTTATTTTGGTTGGTATATTTGTATCATTGGTTTCTGTGAACAGGTTTTTGAAGGTTACCGGTACCGGGATAGGCCAGCCGACTATTTCTGCGGCGGCGGGTGGTCAGCCGAGAGATGTGGATTTACAGCGGATTCGCAGAATGATTGAACAGAAGCGCCTTTCCGATAAAGAGGCGGAATTCTATAAGAAGGTAGAGTAGTGCATTTTTAACCACGGATTATCACTAACCTTAATTCGTCTTAGTTTGTTAATTCGTCGCTGATTTTATAATAGTTTTTCAAGTTGTTTGAAGGATTGAGATATTTTCTATGGGCAAGGTTGGATGTGATATTCGTATAGGTACTTCCGGCTGGCATTACGCTGACTGGCAAGGCAGGTTTTATCCTGAGAAACTTGCCAGGAGCAAATGGCTTGAGCACTATGCGAAAGACTTCGATACAGTCGAAATTAATAATACCTTCTACCAGCAGCCGAAAGAGCAAACCTACCAAAATTGGCGCAAACAGGCACCAAAGGGTTTTCTTTATACGGTAAAGGCCAATCGCTATATTACTCACATCAAGCGGATGAGGGAGCCGGAAGAACCGCTCGAGAGATTTTTCAAGGGGGCGTTGTTGCTGAAGGAACATCTCGGGCCGATTTTGTATCAACTGCCACCGGGTTTGCATAAAGACCCTGGCCGATTAGAGAGTTTTTTGAAAGTGTTGCCTACAAAGTTAATTGCTGTTTTTGAGTTCAGGCATAAAAGCTGGTTCTCGGAAGAAACTTACAAGCTGTTGAAGGAATTTAATGCCGGATTTTGTATTCACGATATGCCGGGCATGAAAGTGCCTCGCATGATTACATCCGATGTCATTTACGTTCGCTTTCACGGGCCAACGGGGCGGTACCAGGGAAATTATTCTAAACCAATCTTGCGGGAGTGGGCGAAGTGGATAGGGGAAAATATCAAAGGTAAAAAGGCGGTGTTTTGCTACTTCAATAATGACTACAACACCTATGCTGTTTATAATGCAAAAACATTAAAGGAGCAATTGGGAGATATTTAATATTATAGTGATTTGTTTGCGGTACGTGGTGTAAGGTAAAAGGAACAATTAAAGGAGATGCTCGAATTTATTTTTCCGGGCGAATTTTACGGGAGGTCTTTTTCGTTTTTGGTCATTATATGTTTGGCAATTTGGGCGGAAATGGCAAAATAATCAATAAAAAAGATTTGACTTTTCGAGCGAATTGCTCTATTTGCATTGCGCAAGAACAGTTCTTCGGTTGAGTAAATAAAATAAGGGGGCACATTTAGAGATAGGAGTTTCAGATGGACGGTCTTGTTCCGACTAGGGTGTTTCTAACCAAAGGGGTGGGTCAACATCCATACCGGCTGAAGTCTTTCGAAGAGGCACTGCGCAAGGCAGGCGTCGCTCAGCAAAACCTTGTGCAGGTTTCATCAATTATTCCGCCTAAATGTAAGGTTATCAGCTGCGAAAATGGCTTGAAAAGATTGATACCGGGACAGATATGTTATTCTGTGATGGCCAGGGCCGATACCAATGAGCATGGGCGGTTGATTGCTTCATCGGTTGGTATTGCTATTCCTACAGACAAGAATAACTGGGGCTATCTGAGTGAAGTACACGGCTATGGGATGAGTCATCAGGAAGCGGCGGATATGGCAGAAGACCTTGCAGCTGAGATGCTCGGTACGACGCTGGGTTTGGAAGTTGACCCGAACCAGGCGTGGTCTGAGAAAGAACAGGAATATAGAGCAAGCGGCTTAATCATCAGAACTTCTAATGTAACCCAAACCGGCAGAGGGCAAAAGGGCCTCTGGGCAACTACGGTGGCATTAGCGGTGTTTTTGTTTGATTGAAGAAATTATAGGGGCCGTTGAAGATGAAAGAGGTATTTAATTTTGGACAGCTGCCGGGCGAATACTCTAATCTCGAAACCGCCCGAATAGTAATACTGCCTGTTGCATATGACGGCACAAGTACTTGGAGAAAGGGTGCTGACAAGGGTCCGGAGGCAATAATCGAGGCCTCTGTGAATATGGAGCTATATGATATAGAGACCGATTCGGAGGTTTGTAAAAAAGGTATATTCACAGACAGTATTATAGAAGCAGATGTCTCTGCCGGCGAAATGGTTGAGGCGATTAACCAGGAAGTTCGCAATTACATCGAACAAGGCAAATTTATTGTTGTTGTAGGAGGTGAGCACTCGGTTAGTATAGGTGCTATTAAAGCGCATAGTCAGGCATACGAGGGTCTTAGTGTTTTACAGCTTGACGCACATTCTGATTCGAGAAACGAGTACAACGGCTCAAAATATAATCATGCCTGCGTTATGGCCAGAGTCAGAGAGATGTGCCCTATTGTGCAGGTTGGTATCAGGAGTATGGATATTGCGGAAAAGCCGTTTTTAGAGCGGGATAACATTTTTTTTGCGAAGGATATCTACAATAATTCAGACTGGTTTTCCAAGCCAGTCTCAAAATTGTCCGATAAGGTTTATATAACCATTGATGTTGATGTCTTTGACCCGTCTATAATGGCTTCGACGGGGACGCCGGAGCCGGGCGGACTATTGTGGTATGAAGTGCTGGGATTTTTGAAACTTGTTTTTGAGCAGAGAGACGTTGTGGGTTTTGATGTAGTTGAGCTGTGTCCCGATGAAAGAAATAAGGCGCCGGATTTTATGGCAGCAAAACTTATCTACAAATTGTTGAGCTACAAATTCAAAGATTGATATGGACAAAAAAGGTTCTTTAGTTCAATTGACGCATGAGAATAATGTGCCGATATTTTGCCCGGCATTTATAGATTCCAGTGCAGGCTTTGGTTTGGTAAAACATCAGTATCAGAAACAGGACAGCCATATCTATATTGATTCTGTCAGAGATTTCAGGGAACTGGGCGAGGTAAAAATAGGGATTTTGGCTTAAGGTTTATTTATTATCGGAGGGGGAATCTCGAACAATTTTGCTCAGAATACAGTCATTTATGCCGAAATAATAGGTAAGCCCGTTCAAATGCATAAATACGGTGTACAGATTACTGTTGCAGATGTCAGGGACGGTGGCTGTTCAGGTTCTACATTCAGAGAAGCCAACTCCTGGGGCAAGGTGGACAATGTATATGAGCAGAAGGTTTTTGCAGAGGCGATCAGCGTTTTGCCGTTGATAGGAAGTTTCGTTTATCATAAGCGAAGCTGGGAGGCCAGGCCGAATAGAAAGTGGAATGAGATTTTCGAATAACGAAATTTTCAGATAACGAAAGGGATTAATAATGGAAAAATGTAAAATAATCTCCGTACAGGTAGTGTTATCTGTTTGCCTGCTAATGTTAACAGGTTGTGGCAATGCGGCGAATGAAAGAGACGAAGCGCGTATCGAGCTGGAAAAGGCAAAGGCTCAACTGGCAAAGACAACAGCGCTGCTGGAGCAGGCTCGAAGTGAAAGAGACGAATTGCAGGAACGTATGCCCGAAGTTTTAGAAGAGCTGGAAGATGTAAAGTCTGAGCTTACTGAAGGTCTCCAGCCTCAAGAACTATTACAGGGCCGGATTAATGAACTTACAGAGCAGTTAAATGCAGCGGTTGGGCGGACAAACGAAGCGCAAGCAATGGTTAATAGGCTGAAAACCCAATTGAATCAGAAGGAAGAGATTATCCGGGAGCTTGAGCAGGAAAACAGTGAGTTACAGGTTGCTATCCAGGAACTCGAAGAGCAGGATGAAGAGCAATATGTGGAGGAAGAAATGGAGGAGACGGAGG
>CAYWUO010000182.1:0-4777 GCA_964461285.1 uncultured Pirellulales bacterium | reverse complement strand
ACCAAGCGGATGTGGAAAAACCGTCTTAATAAAACATTTGATAGTGTTGCTTCGGCCGAGTTCAGGGGAAGTATACTTTAAGAATCGACGAATAGATAATCTAAGCGAAAACGAATTAAACAAAATACGTATACATTACGGATTTCTTTTCCAGGGTGGAGCGCTGTTTGACAGTTTAAGCGTGGCTGAAAATATATTATTTCCTATAAGACAGCATTATAAGATAACGGATTGGGAAGAGGTCGAAGAAATTATAAAAACCAAGCTTGCAATGGTTGGTCTTGACGGATTCCAGAATTACTATCCGGCTAATCTTTCCGGTGGCCAGCAAAAACGAGTTTCATTGGCAAGGGCCATTGCATTGGACCCTGAAGTAATTTTATATGATGAGCCGACGACCGGTCTTGACCCGATTCGTGCAGACATAATCAACGAACTTATTTTAAAGCTTCGAAGAGAGCTCGGCGTGACAGTAGTTGTCGTTACGCACGATATGACAAGCGCCTACAAGATAGCGGACCGTATTATTATGCTGCATAACGGCAAAATTATTGCCGACGGCGATGTTGAGCATATTCGTAATCATCCCCATCCCACCGTTCAACAGTTTATAAATGGGCAGGTCAGCGAGGACGACCTTACAATTCTGCGGATGAGTGGAACCATTTCCAAGGCACAGTTTTTGCCTCGAGATTTTGAAAAGTAGTATAGAAGAGCGAGCACAAGGCATAAGAACGTAAGAAAATCGATGTACGACAAGCCCGAGCAAATTGCGTCTGATTTGGTAAAGTGCGTTCGAGGAGATATTTTTGTTGATATCCTGCACAGGGCAGCGTACAGCACCGATGCGAGTATTTACAGAATAGTACCCAGCTGTATCGTTGCGCCACGAGATAGCGCAGACGTAGTTGCTGTTGTCAAATATGCCGGTGCTAAAGGTATCCCGGTCGTCGCTCGCGGTGCCGGAAGCGGATTGGCGGGGGAATCGCTCTGCAGTGGAATCGTCTTTGATATGACCCGCTATATGAGCAGGGTTATCAGCGCCGAAGATGACGCTGGCAGAGTAGTTTGTGAGCCCGGCGTGGTACTGGATGATTTGAACGGTTGCCTGGCTAAATACGGCAG
Source organism: uncultured Pirellulales bacterium (assembly GCA_964461285.1). Taxonomy (GTDB): domain Bacteria; phylum Planctomycetota; class Phycisphaerae; order Sedimentisphaerales; family Anaerobacaceae; genus CAZBWE01. The sequence continues at coordinate 3,652 of CAYWUO010000182.1, read as the reverse complement.
GAAAATCGGGCCAGATCCATCGAGCAGTAATTGGGCGACAGTAGGGGGATGCGTCGCCAATAATTCCACAGGTGCTCATTCCCTTGAATATGGTCATATGGCAGACTCTGTGGAAAGTATCGAGGCGGTCCTGGCTGACGGTAGTTTGGTCGAATTCAAAAATGATGTCGAGCCGGATGACGAAAGAGTTGGCGAGATTGCCAAAGAGTGTGACACTATCCTTCGTCAAAAGCAAGAGGTTATCAAAAAGGCCCTTCCTGAAGCCGGACGGAATCGGAGTGGTTATAATATTGCGGGGATTTGTCACAATGGAAAAATAGATATGGCGAGGTTATTAGCGGGGTCGGAGGGGACATTGGCCATTTTTACGAAAATCACGCTCAGAACGGTTACAGTTCCGGCGGTTGAAGGTCTGCTTCAGCTTGAGTTTTCCTCTCTGGAAAAGATGGCAGAGGCGGTACCGATTATTGTTGATAGCGGGGCGTCAGCGTGTGAATTGATGGACAATATCTTGATTGATATGGCCTTTAAGGCATTGCCTGAATATCGGGATATTCTGCCGTCTGGGGCTGATGCTGTTCTGTTGGTCGAGCATATCGGCGAAACTGAGCAGCAGGTGAGAGGAAAAATTGAAAGAACAGACTCACAGGTTGGCGATTTAGCAGTAGGGCGCAGGACTTTTTTTGATGCGGACCAGCAGAAGCGGTTGTGGAAATCGCGTGAGGATGCCGGGCCTTTACTTTATAGAAAAAAGAGTAAAAAACATCCTGCAGAGTTTATGGAAGATACAAGCGTTGGTTATAAACGGCTTGGAGAATATGTCGCTGGCCTGCAAAAGATTGGGAAAAAATACGATATTAAGATGTCCTTTTTCGGACATGCCGGTGATGGGGAACTGCACTTACGCCCCTTTTTGGATTTAAGTGACCCCGCTGATGTTCAAAAGATGCGGGCGATGGCAAACGATGTTTTTTCACTTACTTGGTCGCTTGGCGGGTCAATCAGCGGTGAGCACGCAGATGGATTGGTAAGAACCGCTTTTGTAAAACAGCAATATGGTGACGAATACTATGAGATACTTTGCAAAATCAAAAATATATTCGACCCGAATGGATTGATGAATCCCGGCAAGATTATCAATAATGACCCTGATATTATGGTCAGGAATCTCAGAAGGGCTCATAAGATTTTACCAGAACGTATCAGGACGGATTTGCTTTTTGATAAAGATGAGCTTGAGCTGGAGCTTGAGCAGTGTTGTGGGTGCGGGCTTTGCCTAAGCAGGGAGCCGGATTTGCGGATGTGTCCGGTGTTTCGGGCGGTAGGAGAAGAATTAGGCAGCTCGCGGGCAAAGGCAAATATACTCCATTTCTGGGCGACAGGGCAATTGGACGATAAGGATTTTGAATCGCCTGCTTTCAGGAAATTTCTTGATTTGTGTGTGAACTGCAAGGTGTGCCTGCAGCAATGTCCTTCGGGAGTGGATATTTCCAGGCTGATGAGCGTTGTGCGGGCAGAATACGTTAGACGTAAGGGGCTAAGACGAGGGGAGTTTGTTTTAAGTCATAATCGCTATCTTAGTATATTAGGCAGTATTTTTTCGCCAATATCGAATTTCTTTATGCGGCTTTCGATTTTCAGGTGGCTTTTGGAAAAAGTCGCAGGAATAGACCGAAGAAGAGCTATGCCTGAATTCAGGCGCAGCTCTTTTTTGAAAGTGGGACGAAAGTACCTGGCTGCTTGCGAACCGATAGAAAAGCCCGTGGATAAAGTCGTTTATTTTATAGATTCGTATGCCAATTACAATGACCACGAATTGGGTTTTGCGGTGCTGGATGTTTTGCGGGCAAATAATATCGAGGTAATTTTACCGAAGCAAAGGCCGGCACCGCTGCCGGCGATTGTGTATGGCAATGTCAAAAGAGCCCATAAGGACTTAGTATACAGCGTCAGGCATCTTGCTGATGCAATTCGAGACGGCTATAAGATAGTATGCTCCGAGCCGAGCGCTGCACTATGTCTTAAAGATGAGCTTCGCCATTTCGTTGCCGGCGATGATGCCAAGCTTGTCTCGCAAAATACCTATGAATTAATGAATTACTTATATGGACTTTTTAAAGAGGGTAGATTAAAACGACGGACGAGCAACTCCACAGGACGCCTAACGGCGGAGCAGCAAGCGACGAACGACGAGTACGTTTACCATTTGCCCTGTCATTTGTGTGCGGTGGGTGACGATGGGGCGAGTATCAAGCTTTTGCAGGGTCTTTTGGGAGCTAAGATTGCCGACTTAAAGGCCGGCTGTTGCGGGATAGCAGGCACGTTCGGTATGCAGAAGAAAAATTATGAACTATCATCGCAGATAGCTGCGGGATTAAAAAAGGCTCTTAGTAAATCACCAATTAAAAATGTCTTGACCGAATGCTCCACCTGCAAGATGCAGATAGAACATATCAGCGATTGCATCGTCAGACACCCGATTAAGATTCTGGCAGAAGCATATTGAATTGGCTATTGAGTAGATACTCAACTCTTGATGCTTGTTTTTTCAAAATATTTTTCGTCAAACTCAATGCTGTTTTGTTCGCACCATTCGATAGCTATTTGCTTTAGTGCATCGTTGCTGTACTTGTGCCAGTCGTCTGAAATCCCATATTCATATAAGGCGTCTTTGAATCGCCGAAATGCACCGCTGCCTTTTAATAGACCACAAAAAGTATCGCGCATCTTGGCATCTTGCAAGGACAAGCAGAACTTTTCCATTATTCTGTACTTGTCAATATCGAATTTCGAGGGCAGCCCAATATAATCGCCGGTTTCTTCCGCCTTTTTAATCATCCAGTACACAGTTGCGGTCTTTGACGGACCCGCCGGGATTGACTCCTTCGAGTTTTCCGAAAATCCTGACTTTTGGTCTTTTATTATTGAGCTTGGTTAGCTCTATAAGAGGCGTATTTCCGATAGCAGATAATATGCTGATATATATAGTTCCTGATTAATAGATAAGTTATACGATTGATTTTATTTTGCCTATTCTATATATTAGACTGCAAAGGTAAAGCTAAATTCAGGGGACGTTTAAGATGGCATCGTCAAAAGAAAATCTCAAGCAGGCGGTCCTATGGGATGCTGAGCAGGGTAATAAGGTTCGGTGTAAGCTGTGTAACCATCGGTGCCTGATTGATAATGGGAAATTGGGCAGGTGCGGTGTTCGTAAAAATATTGACGGAGTATTGTACTCGCTAACTTACGATAAAGTATGCTCAGCCAATCCCGACCCTATCGAGAAAAAGCCGTTATTTCATTTCCAGCCGGGGACGAGGAGCTTTTCAATTGCAACGATGGGTTGCAATTTCCGCTGCGAATTCTGTCAGAACTGGCAGATAAGCCAGGCGGCCATTGAGAACGGGCGAATCGATGGTGAGCCAATAACGCCGGAGCAGATTATCGAGGCGGCTGTTCGCAGCGGATGCAAAAGCATCGCTTATACTTACACCGAGCCGACTGTTTTTATGGAGCTGTGTAACGATTGTGGCCGGCTGGCAAAACAGCGGGGCCTGACAAACGTTTTCGTCAGTAACGGCTACCAGACAACCGAAGCGATTGATTTTGCAAAGGATTGGCTCGACGGTATAAACGTCGATTTGAAGGC
>CAYWUO010000181.1:0-4781 GCA_964461285.1 uncultured Pirellulales bacterium | reverse complement strand
GTCGAATCTGTAAATAAAAAGGCGACCGAAGAGCTGGAAGACATTCGATTTGTCGGCATATATCGCGGTAAGGGTATACCGAGCGGTAAAAAAAGCGTTACACTTTCACTGCGTTTCAGAGACGAAGATGGCACATTGACCCATGAAACCGTCGACCGCCTCCAGGCCAATATTGTAGAGAGCTTAGACGAATCCACAGGTGCAGAGCTACGAACTATATGATTCAGATTGTATCCCCACGGCCTGGCCCCTAATAAACAATTAAGGGAAGCAAATATAGAAAAAAAATAATAAATTCTTTGACAAAGCAAGAAATTTATGTGAAATTGCTTATCTACTGTCGTTTTGAGGGCAATGAACCACAATAGGTCAGTAGTAAATGGTGGCCGAAATTACGGCATGAATTTTTAAGGTTAAGTTTAATGATTGGAAAAGGAAATCAAAATGAATATCTATGTAGGCAATTTGTCACGTGATGTTGTCGATGAGGACTTGCGTCAGGCTTTTGAGGAATTCGGCCAGGTCGAATCCATCAATCTTATAAAGGACAAGTTCACCGGTGAATCAAGAGGATTCGGATTTGTGGAAATGCCCTCTAAGGATGAAGCTCAGGCAGCGATTGACGCCATGAACGGTAAGGATTTAAAAGGACGGGCTGTAAACGTTAATGAAGCTCGCCCTCGGACCGAACGCCGCGGTGGTGGTGGTGGTAGTCGTGGTGGTCGCGGTGGTGGGGGTGGTCGTGGCGGTGGCGGCGGGCGGCGCTTCTGATACGAAGTACTCAGATATTCAAGACTAATAATTAAAAATACGACTATAGAAAATCGATTGGGACAACAAGGAATCTTCTGTAGAGTATTTTGATAATGCCCGGTGTTTAAACAACATTATCAAGGTAGAATCGTGGACAGGTTATGTATCCTGTCTGCTCATTATGGAATTCAGCATATCCAGATAGTCTGAAAGCAGCCTTGTTATCAAAAACTTCCGGCCGACAGTCTCTCTTGCCTTTTCACCGAGTCTTTCAGCCTCCTTTGGATTTTTAAGAATGTGGACAATTCGCTCCGCAAATCCGTCTGCATCATCAGGTTCAAGCAGGAATCCATTTTCGCCGTCCTGTATCTGGATAGGAAGCCCTCCCACATTGGAGGCCACAACTGGTGTGCGTTTCCAAAGGGCTTCGGTGACTGATAGGCAAAAGCCTTCTCTAATGGATTTCTGGATTACAACGCTGGAGTACTTTTGTATGGAATTAACCAGTAATTCCTGATTGCCGACGACAAACAAAATATCTCTGGTTTTCACCATTTTATTGGCCTTGCGATATACCTTATTGTACATCCTGAGCCCTTCAGGGTCGTCACTGGCTACGTTGTAGCAAAAGACCAGACGACAGTCGACTTTCTCCTTGACCCTTTTGAATACCTCTATTACTCCGAGTGGGTCTTTCCAGGGGTCCAAACGAGAAACTTGCGTAATGACCGGCTTATCTGTCGGAATTCCGGCTTTTTTAATATGCTCAAACATAGTCTGGTCGGAGATATCGCGATTCTTGGGGCTGAGCGGATTAATGGCTGGAAAAATCAATCTCTGCTTCACCGGCAAATCATCCTTAAAATATTTCTCGCTGGATACTACCATTTGGTCATACTTGAGAAGATAACCTTTCAGAAAATCCCAAAGTTCTTTATGCGGATTTGTCAAATCGATATGGCATCGCCATAACCAGGGCTGACGTTTCCTATAGGCCCTAATCATTGAGAGCGGCTGTGGGTCATGCACGATAACGCAGTCATGGTCCAAATGTGTGAACCTTGAAAAAGTATCGTTAACTTGCAGATATAACTCCTTTTTTCTCGCCGAAAGATTCAAATCAGCGCCTTGAAGGGCATTGTGAAATTGCTTTGTAATCTCGAAAAAATCCTGACTGCCGTGCAGAATCCGCCATCCGGTATCTATGCCCACATCGTTCATAAGTATAACTAAAGAATAAAGAATTTCCGCCACTCCTCCTCCCTGATAAGTTGCATTGACATGGACAATATGTTTACCGTAAAGCCCTCTCGCTCTGGCGTAAATTTCAGCTATCCTCTCATCAGGTACAATACCACGGAAATCTTCCAGACTTAACATATTCAATCTCCTGTCAGCTCTTTGAGCAATGATTTGACATCATCAACGGAGTCAACATTAAATCGGGCCTTGGATATACTCAAGCCTACTCGTATCGAATATGCCTTCTCCGGCAATACAGCGAACATCTCTTCATCGGTATAATCATCGCCCATCGCCAGCAGAAAAGCCCAGTTTTGTTGTGAAAGCCACAATTCAGCAGCCCGGCCCTTGTTAATATCAGGATTCTTAATTTCAATTATTTTATTGCCTTCAAACACTCCAACACCCAAATTGGCTGTTAGATTCAAAAGAGTATCCCTTAGCTCCTGAACCCGGACACTGGCCAGTTCAGGAGACGCTCGACGGTAATGCCACACTAACGAGAAATCCTTCTCTTCGACTAATGCCCCCGGAGTACGGTCTGCGTAAAGCTCAAGCACAGGTCTGATAGTTTGCTTCCATTGGCTTTTAAAAACTTCTATGCACTGCCAATCACGATTTTTTCGTTTGAACCAGGCACCATGTTCAGCAACTAACCCGACATTTAGTGAGCCTAACCATTCCTCCAAAGTCTGCTTATCTCGACCACTTATTATTACAATTTCGTTACTCTTATCATTTGTCAGACGTCTTATCAAATTCAAAGTCTCTTCATCAGGACCTGCTTTTTCCGGCCTTGCCTGAAAACTTACGAGCGTTCCGTCATAGTCTAACAAAAACAATCGATTCCGGCTTTTCCGATAGTCTCTGATTAATTGCTTTTTTGCCGGTTCGGACAACTTTCTGATGCTTAGCTGCTGTTGTTCCTCTTTAATATTAATTAAAGAGCTAATAAAATCGTTACTCCACCTCGATACAGTATAACGCGACAACCTTTCCTGCATCAATCTGTTACGCTCTATTTGCTCTTGGTCAGTCATTTGCAGGGCTTGCTTTATTGCCGACACAATTTGTTGCTTATTGTTTGCATTAACGATTAATGCCTCGCCCATCTCGCTGGCTGCACCGGTCATTTCGCTGAGAATTAAAATCCCTTTGCCGTCTTTTTTTGCTGCTATAAATTCCTTGGCTATGAGGTTCATCCCATCCCGAAGCGGAGTAATCAAAGCAATGTCAGCCACACTGTATAAAGCCACCAATTTTGCAAATGGCATAAACCGGTAAAGATACCAAACAGGCATGTATCCAATCGAGCCGTGTTCGCCGTTGACCCTGCCAACAAGCTGTTCGAGTCTCCCCCTGAGCAATTGATAGTCTTCGACACCTGTACGCGAAGGAACTGCAACCATAATTAGCGTTAATTTGCCTTTGTACTCAGGATTTTCTGATAAGAATAAATCGAAGGCTTCTAATCGCTGGATAATGCCCTTTGTATAATCTAACCTGTCTATAGATAAGATTACTTTACGGTCTCCAACTTGCTTTCGTACTTTGTCAGCTTCGGTCTTAACATTTGGGTCACTTACAGCAGCAGAATACTTTTGGTAATCAATCCCCATCGGAAAGGTATCAACCTGGATAACTCGATTATCTATTTTCAATTTCCCTAAGGTATGTTCAACACCGAGTATCCTGCAAACGCTGCTCAGAAAATGTCTTGCATAGTCGTAAGTATGAAAACCTATTAGGTCTGCTCCTAATACACCTTCTATTATCTCCTGGCGCCAGGGCAATAACCGAAACAGTTCAAACGAAGGAAATGGAATATGGAGAAAGAAACCTATTTTTGCTCCGGGCAGTTTTTGTCGTATGAGCTTCGGCAATAACAACAATTGATAATCGTGAATCCAGATATAATCTTCATTCGTGGCGATTTTCAATATTTCATCGCAAAAGAGCTGGTTTACTTGATTGTAAGCTTGCCAAAAACGAGTTTCATAAACCGTTCGAATCGGAAAATAATGGAAAAGAGGCCAGATTGTCTTATTGCAAAAGCCTAAATAATAATGCTCTATTTGCTTTTGTGACAGAAATATCGGCATAGAATTTTCAGCAGCCAGTTTTTCCCTGATTTGGTCCTTATCTTCATAGGTTAATCTCTCGCTGGCTATCCCCGGCCAGCCTATCCAGAGACGCTCATATGAATCAGGAAGTGAGGATAGTCCAACCGCCAGGCCTCCGGGGCTGGGGCGAAAGTGAAATTCACCTTCTCTTTTCGAGATGCTGAACTGCAACCGATTAGCTATGACGAGTAATCTTGCCATAATTTATTGCATTGTGTGAAATCTGTACGGAGAACAACAACAATTTGAGATATTCTGTAGGTTAAATAACATCAGCTTTAATATGTAATTTAATAGAAATAACAAAAACAAATATTTATTTTAGTATAAAATAATACCGGATAATAACAAGCGCTAATAATACAAACACCTGATTACTTATGAAAAACCCAAATAAAGCTTTAGAAAAAGCAATAAAACAACCGATTAAATTTTAAGAAGTCTGTTAAATGAGCGTTCATTCTTACTTTGTTTTGCAGGTATTTTCTTGACTTATATATTGTGATTTGATATAAACTATATATGCGGGCTAACCCCTGCGGTGTTTGTAAGAAAGAAGGTGTTGAAAGAACCGATACCCATACCGAGGGAAATCAGGCCTTGACGGATCGGAAAAGCCTATCTCGATAGGACTTTCGGACGCAAGCAACGATTGCCCACCTG
>CAYWUO010000180.1:0-4788 GCA_964461285.1 uncultured Pirellulales bacterium | reverse complement strand
CCATGGCACGAGATGCGAGTCACCCTAATTGTGCCCTGCAAAGGCCTGGACTCAGCTTTTCAGAAAAATATCGCCTCATTCTTTAATCAGGACTATGAAAATTATAAGCTATGGTTCGTAGTGGCCGATGAATCAGACTCGGCATACAGTGAACTATGCAAGTTAAAAGACAAGCTAATCCCAAACACAAAAGCAAAAGACGTGCAGGTGTTCATTGCGGGTCAAACACAATCCTGCAGCCAAAAGATACATAATTTGCTCTACTGCTATGAGAGGATAAGCGACGACGTTGAGGCCCTTGCCTTTGCCGACTCCGACGTCTGTGCGCATAGCCACTGGCTAAGCCATTTAATCTGGCCTCTGCGAAACTATCGATACGGAGCATCCAGCGGCTACCGCTGGTATATACCGCGAAAAAATAATTTAGCCAGCCTGGCCCTATCAGCGATGAATGCCAAGGTCGCCCAGCATCTCGGCAATACCCCCTTCAACCAAGCCTGGGGCGGGTCTATGGCCATCCGCGTCGATATCTTTCGCAAAGTCGGTCTCGATAAAATCTGGCCAAAGGCCCTAAGCGATGATTTGTCGTTAACCTATGCAGTAAAAAAGGCTGGTATGAAACTGGCCTTCGTCCCTGCCTGTCTGGTGGCTTCGTACGAATCCACTACCTGGGGAGAACTTTTCGAATTCGGCCGGCGACAGTTTTTAATCACCCGCATCAGTAGATATCGAACATGGTGCTTCGGATTATTCGGCAGTTTATATTCAGTTCTGGGTTTATGGGCGACAGCAGCCCTGGCGGTTTACGCAGCAGTAAAAGCAAATGAAAACCTCATTCTCTTCACTGCCGTACCAATTGTGTTTTTTGCAGGCCAAATGGTTCGGGCAGTACTGCGCCAAGACATGGCTAAGAAACTGCTTGCCTATGAGATACGGGATGCAAGCAACGAGCGACAGGCTATGAGAGCTGCCTGCGTGGCAGATATACTTTTTTCCTGGCTGTGGTCGTTACTGCTATTAGTTCTTATTGTATCTTCGGCTTTTGGCAGGACTATCTGCTGGCGGGGAATCCGCTATAAACTGCTCGGCCCAACTGAAACAATCGTGGAAGGTCCCTGAAACCAAATTTAACACAAGCCGGCTTTTCTACTTATGGTCTTTGGCCGGCTCAATGCTTTCTACTTTTTGCATATCAGGTGAAACTGTTGATTTGTTCTTTTGTGGCACTTCGGTAATTGGAATAGGAGTTTGTGTCTGCTGTTGCGCATCGGCCAAAACCTCGGATTTAGCTCTTGTTGGCAATTCGGAAATTGCAATTGGCAGTTGTTTTTGCTGCATGGTTTGAGCAGATTCCAAGCCGGCCTCAGCAAAAGCGAGGATGGCCTTTTGCACAGCTTCTTCGGCGGGCTTATCAGTCAACGGCCGTAAATATATGGAAGATGAAGATTTCGGCTGTTTAGCCCAAACTAATCCTTCTCGTATCAATTCCAAAATTGCCAGGAATAATCCAACCATTACAATCCGCTTGGCCCCCGGCTCGAAGATGTGCTCGAAGCTCATCGGGCCCTCTGTCTGCAGCCGACGTAAAACCTTTATCTGATATAAATCGATAGGCGTGTCGTCCTTGATGTGTCTTATGTCAGTTATTGCTCCCGTGGCCTTACATACCGAATCAAACGCTTCCAGCAAGTCCCAGATGTTGACCAGCTCGATATCAATCTCAGGCTCGGAACCGGGTCTTAATCGTTCGATAATAGTGTCGGGTCGTGCGAAGCGTTCTTTATGTTCATCAGCAGTAGCTTCAAGCAAATTGGCGGCATCTTTGAACTTTTTGTATTCCAGAAGCTGGTGGATTAATTCGGCGCGCGGGTCAGCCAAATCATCGGCTTGCAGCTGCTGTGACTCTACTTGTGGAAGCAGCATCGCCGATTTTATCTGCATTAATGTTGCAGCCATCACTAAAAAGTCGCCGGCTAAATCGATATCGAGACTTTTCAACATCTCAATATAGCGGATGTACTGGTCGGTTATCCTTGCGATGGAAATATCATAGATATCAACTTCTTCTTTGCGAACCAGATATAACAGCAAATCAAGAGGCCCTGCAAATATGTCAAGATTTACACGATAGCCGGCCAATTATTGCTCCTGTTCTTTTTTAGATTCCAAAATTTCCCGTGCCTTTTCGGCCTGGCTCTGCATTACCTGCAGCTGCGGCCCTTCCACGGCAGATATCGGATACATATTTGAAGCGTGCTGGCCGGTTACAACTGCTTTGATACCATAATCGGCAAGCAACTGCCTTGCCAGTTCCGCTTCAATATAATCCGTAAATTCTGCGATTGAAACAAGCTTATCAGCCACAGTTAAGCTCCCAGCCCAACGGCCTCTCGGGCCTGTGCAAGAGTTTCAGCTGCTACAGCTCCTGCCCGCTCAGCACCTTTGGCAAGAACCTCTTTGACATAGTCGACGTTAGCTTCAAGCTCGGTCCTTTTTTGCCTAAACGGCTTGAAATATTCTATCATTAACTCTGCCAGACGTTTTTTGGCCTCGCTATAACCCATACCACCATTTCGGTATCTGTCTTCCCACTCGGCCAGCTCATCCGGCGAGGCAACGAGCTTCAAAAGTGCAAAGACATTGCATTTGGCGGGGTCTTTGGCTTTCTCGACCGGCGTAGAATCGGTAACGATACGCATAATTTTTTTTCTGACACTTTCGGCCGGCTCGAATATACCGATAGTATTATCATAGCTTTTGCTCATTTTTCGGCCGTCAATACCCGGCACGACAGCTACCGATTCGATGATATGTTCGGCCGGTACAGTGAAGACTTCGCCATAAGTATTATTGAACCGGATGGCAATGTCGCGCGTAACCTCGATGTGCTGCTTCTGGTCGGCACCCACCGGTACCAAATCGGATTTGTAAATCAGGATATCCGCGGCCTGCAGAACCGGGTATGCAAACAGGCCATGATTAGGGCTAAGGCCCTGGGCAATTTTATCCTTATAGCTCGTGCACCTCTGCAACAGGCCCATAGGAGTTATGCACGAAAGAAGCCACGTAAGCTCAGTAACCTCAGGTACATCAGATTGTCGCCAGAAAACAGTCTTCTCGGTATCCAGGCCCAGGGCGAGATAATCCATTACAACATCGAGTGTATACCGGGCAACATCAGCCGGTAAAGGATTGCTCGTAAGGGCGTGGAGGTCCGCGATAAAATAGAAGCAGTCGTTCTCAGCCTGTAGCTGCAGATGCTGCCGCATAGCGCCGAAGTAGTTGCCGATATGAAGCCGGCCGGATGGTTGTATGCCCGAAAGAACTCTCAAGCCAATCTCCTATGTAGCCATAAATGAACAGTTTAGCAAAAACGTAAAACAATAGAGATGAAAATAGCGGTATTTAAGAGAAATGTCAAGGATTTTGCGCCCGATGTTATCTTCGGTATAGAAAAAATGCTCAATTTGCTTTCTCTAAGGCCGGATAAAGCTATCGACACAAATGCGCATCTTTAGAGCAAAGATGCGACACCATAAAAAATTTAGGTATTAACAGGACAAAGTTCATAAAACCTACACACAGACCTCTGCACAAGATAAACACGCTCAAAAAGTTTATCCATAAACGTTGGCCGGAACTTCAAAGCAATAAAGATGCTCAATAACCCCAGAAGATGCTCTTTTTCTATTTATGCCCTGCCGAGAGACTTCATATACCTCTTAGATTTACGAAGTCCCATCCTCGAAGCCTTCTTTTTCACCGCATACAACGGTCTTCCAAGTTTTTTGGCGACCTCAGCACAGGATTTATTAGGGAATTCTTTCCTGAGCAGATTAAGCTCGCCCTTTGACCATGCACCCCTTATTAGTCTCCCTCGTTTGGCTTTCTTCTTTTTCGCCATCACACGACTCCCTTCATTCTTAACCATATTTAAAGTTTGAATTGAACAATCTCAATTTTAATAACAAATATTGTAGATATCAAATACTTTTTTTTATAGTCAGAAAAAAAAAGTTTCCCTATGCCTTTTTCTCCATACAAACAGGGCTCAATCCTGAATGCCAACAAGTGTTGACAAAAACAGCAATAACTTTATGATGGGCTTCTAAAGAGCAACTAACGATGATTCAGGACAGTTGACTGACGCTTATTGTAGCGGCTCAGCCCGGTATTAATCCAGGCGGCATCTTAATGCTTGCCTGTTTTAACTATTATTGACCCATACGGATTGTAGAGCGAAATCCCCAAGTCGGGAATAAAACAACCGAGAATGACAATGGATAAGTGGAGTATCAAATTACTTCCGCCAAGTATATCACCCTGGTCTGCCAGGAAGACGTCTCGCGGGCAGATAGCTGTACTGATGAGCGGCGGTGTTGACAGCAGCGTTACAGCCCATATTCTTAAAGGGACCGGCTGGGATGTCTTGGGCATTACGATGAAAATCCCCGTGTCCTGTGGCACAAATATCCGAGGCTGCTGTGGGGCTGATGGCGCCTTCGTCTGTGACGAATTAAATATACCGCATTACTTCATCGACATAACCGAAGCCTTCCAGAACCTTATTATTGAACCCTTCCGTCAATCCTATGCAAGAGGAGAAACTCCTAATCCGTGCGTTGACTGCAACACATTACTGAAATTCTCGATAGTCTGGGACTTTTTACAGGAAACGTTCGATATCAGCCATCTGGCTACGGGGCATTACGCAAGAGTTATTAAAACAGCAGATAAGGTTCGACTTGGTCGAGCAAAAGATAAAGACAAAGACCAAAGCTATTTTCT
>CAYWUO010000179.1:0-4820 GCA_964461285.1 uncultured Pirellulales bacterium | reverse complement strand
GGCGGACAAAAGGTAAATAAAACCGCCAGCTGCGTTTATCTGAAGCACATCCAGAGCGGCCTGGAAGTCAAGATGCAGCGGGAAAGGTCGCAGGGGCTGAATCGGTATTATGCATGAAAGCGATTGTGTGAGCTTCTCGAACAGGAGAAATTGGGCTCCAAAAGTCCAGCGGCATTAAAGGCCAACAAGATTCGCAAACAGAAACAGCGCCGCAAACGCCGAAGTAAAACAAAAACCCCGCGTAAAACGCGGGGCTAAATATATTTGAGATTGTCACCATCGAACAGGTCCGTTCGAGTAGTTAATAAAATAATTATTTTGGAGTAGTATTCTTGTCAGCAGTAGTTCGCGATTCATCCTGCATCTCTCTGTCCACGATATCCAAGACGCGTATCCTGATTTTCTGTTTAGGAGGAGACTCTTTAGGCACGGGGGCTTCGACTGAGCTCAGCCGAATGTCCTGGAAGCCCGTGCTACCGTACTTTTCTTTCAGGATTTCTCTTTTTTGATAGCACTGCTCTGTGAAAACCGCAATCTCAGAATCAAGATTCGCACTCGGTGAATCACCAAAGAAAGCGTGGATAATCGGGAAGACCAAATCCGGTTTTTTCTTTCTAAGCTCTTTTGCCATCGCTTCTATTTTGGCAGTAGCTACACCTTCCTGCATGCAGGTAAAAGGGCCTATGTGAAATATGCCGGATATAAAGGCATCGCCCTTTCCTTCGACTCCCTCGACCCTGCTCGGGACAAGTCCGCTCAGGACAGGCGGCGGGATCAGCTCGTGCATAAAGTAATAAGCTATTCCCGTGCTCAGGGGGGATTCGCCTTCTATATTGCCGTGACACTCGTGGCGTTTTTCCATAGTCTCGATGATTTCTATTGGTTTCGGAAGAACGTGTCTTCCGGAAAGGACCTCGTGAAACGGCCTGACTAACTTTTTCTCAATGTGTGACATATACGCGCCCTTAAGGGCAACTTTGGTAAATCTTTTGGCCTCTTTAATAGACCTTCTTAAATTGAGATTCTTAAGCGCCAATTTCAGGTCTCTTTTCGAATTTCTCTGGTTTACCCTGTTTACATAATGCAGCCAATCCGTTACGGGGTCTCTTATCATCTCCAACTGCTGCTGCTCTAACTGCCGGATGACAAAGTTCGTATAAGGGTCGTGCTGTCTCATATAGATTTCGCCTATATAAAGAACCAGCGGAAATCTTTCGTGGTCTTTTGCTTTTATCTGTTTGAAAAGAGATACGGTATCGCTGCCCCACTTAATCAATTCTGACGTTTCTGCCCCTTTTTCAATAATCTTTTCCAGCTCATTCAATCGACTCTTTTTAATTTCTTCGAGCTGGTTTTTATCATCAGCATAAGGGCGAAATCTCAGGGTAATATCTTCGAGCAAATCCGAGGCCTGTATCCCCTTAAACAGGATAAGCTGCATTTTGGCTTTGTCTTTTAAGGAAAGATGCTGCGGAAAAGGTATGTCTAAATAGTCGGTTTCCGAAGAAGGGCCTGCTACCGGCACTTTCTGCAATCCTTCTTTATCCAAAAAGTTCCTGAGCAGCTCCGTATATTTTCCGAACCTGCACGGGCCGCTGGTGGTTGGAAGCATAACAAGATAATGATTTTCAACGAACTCTTTGCCATGTTTATTAATCTGCTCCTGCAGAAAACCGATGGCATCGCCGACGACACCTTTTAGGGGATGGCAGACTTCGGTATATATGTGCTTTCGGGCAACTTCATAACCTCTTTGCGTGTTGGTGGGCAACACAGAGCTATTCACGCCGAAGTGCCTTAATCCCGCAGCGCCAACGATACTGGCATCTCCCATATATGGTATCAGCCAGGTTCTGCCTTCCGAATTCGCTTTTGTACGTATTTTTAACCGCCCAATTTCCAGGTTTTTCTTCTTTAATTGGTTTACAACTCTCTCGTGGGCTTCGGTCCTGGTTACAAAGGGGGCATTATTGGTTTGTGCGTCGGTCAACAAAACAAGGGTGGGCTTTCCCGCTGCCTGCTGAATCTGTTCTTCCTGATAGATTTTCAAGCTGTCCGGCCCACAGGCAAAATTCATCATTCGAATAGCGAAAAGGTTCGGGTGATTGGCAACGAATATGTTGGCCTTGAGAATTTTGACGCTTTGGACCCAAAATTCATTTTCTGCAACATCATCAATAGATATATTTTCAAATTTATGCTCCAGGAAAAGCTGTGGTATGTAATTTAATCCACGCGTTTGCGAAAACATAGCACCTGAGTTCGAGCTTGCCTCGGGGTCGAGCAGGACATAATCTCTGCCGATGCCGACATATGCCTTCACATCGTTTCGTTCAATCCTTTCCAGGAACTTGTCTCCCTCTTTATAAAGCTCCTGTTTGAAATCGCTTTCCGCCTTGTCAGCGAATTCGATGGCACCTTTGATTTGCCTGTCGGTAAACCTGAATCCCAATCGGTTAAATTCGATTTTGAGCTGCTGTACAAGAAGAGGCAGGTCCCCGAAGTGCAAAATGGGATTTATCTGTTTATTTTTGTCGAGGGAAAGAACGTCATTTAGAATGTAGCCCTCAGATTCGGTGTAAATACAATATTTTAAGTCCGGCGGACGAGCTGTCCTCTGCTCGATGAAGCTGGGATTAAATAAATACTCGATGTCCGGATTCTCATTCAAAAGGGCTGCGTGGCCGGTAACCAGCTTCCTGGCTATGCAAAATTCCGTTCTGGAGTTGTCGATGCCGACCTTGGCTATATCCTTGTTCGTTTTTGGTGATACGACAGGATAAAAGCCAAGCTTCTTCAATAAAGCGGCGCTGAAGATGCCTTTTTCGCCGAGAGTTGCAGTGCTTCTTTTAATACCCACGGTTCTCAGGCCACTAACCTTCGTCTTTTCAGCAGAGATATCTTCCAGTAAGCAGCCCTGCTTTTTGAAATGCTTTTCGAAAATCTTATGGTATTTGTCCACGTAATTAGTTTTCGGTTTCAGGGCCACATCGGAATTTCCCCTGGGGCAGAAGCCGCCGGCGAGAATCTTATCATCCTCGATGGAAAACACTTCAAGCTGGCAATCCCTCATACCACAGGACTTATCCTTAAACAGCTCTTTACAGGAAATTCTTTGTTTTACAAAAGGCATATCCACGAGGTTCCAGCCCCTGAATGCAGATTCGTACTTTTTGCCCCGGTCTTTTAACTGCTTTATGTTTTCAATTATGTCCAGCGCCTGTCCCCATGCCCCGAACATTTCCCTGTGCGGGTAAGCCTCAATTTGCTTATTCGTTACCTGTGCAAGCGCAGCAAGAAATGCTTTTCCCAGCGGCGGTCCGCCCTGAGCCGAACATTTTTCTCCAACGTGCTGAGGGCCTCCGACAAACTTGTAATAATAACTTGCGGCAGTTCCCCTTATTACCGCGGCAGCTATTTCCTCTTTACTGAAACCCTCCGCAATCAGGCGGTTTTCGTCCATCTCCATAAATACGCCGCACGTGGAGTCTATGATTGGAACCTTTTCCGCATTAAGCGCGGCCTGCTGCAGAGAATTCTCCACATCCAGATTTATGACGTCCGCCATATTTTCAAGGGTCTGGCCTGAGCCGGCCTGGCAGCTATAATTCATCTTTGCCTGTTTGACTGTTCCATCTTTTGCAAAACTTGTAAACTTCATATCCTGGCCGCCTATCTCAAAGACTGTATCAATTGCGGGGTCGTAATGCTTAACGCCAAGCGCGTGACAGGTAATTTCGTCTGTTATCCTGTCTGTAATCTCAACCCCATTGGCCTTAAGGTCATCTGCCTTTTTCTTGCTAACCAGGATTTTCTCGTACAGTTTTCTCGCTGAGCCGGTAGCGCCGACACCTTTTACCACAACCTTGTCTCTGTGCCTGCTTAAGTATTTTATAACTTTCTTTAGAGACTGTTCCGGGTCGCCGTGGGTTTTTATATAAAGCTTATCAAGAAGCCTGCCGGTTTTTAATTCAACCAACGCTCCCTTGGTTGTTGTGCTTCCCCCGTCTATGCCCAAAACAACTTCAGTTCCATCGGGTATCGTTTCTCTTAAGTCTGCGTTTTTTTCGTGCACGTTACCCACGGATTCTGAAAGGGGCGGTGCATACTTCCTTTTTTGGCGACTATATTCTGCGACCTTATCGAGCTGGTCAAGGTTGAAAACAAAGCCATTATTTTCTTCCAAACCCTTTATTGCTGCGCCTATGGCCGCTATATTGATGTAATATTGAGGCCTGTTTATAGAAATATCAAGCAAGCTCTCCAGGCTCTGCCTTATAAGGTCGTTAGTGAGGACGCCTCCGGTCGCTATAGCATTATCGCAATTTCGAAAATCTCTTGCCCCGAGGACATCAATTTTATAATTTCTTGCTATCGTTTTGAAAAGGCCAGCCAGGTTATCTGTTCTTTTTGCTCCCTCGTTTTGTTTATGAATCAAATCGGACTGAATAACAACGCCACACCTTGCCAGAAACTCGCTCGGCTGGCTTGACTCTGACGCCTGCTCCTGTGCCCTGTGGAACATTTCTTCCAGTCTTGACTGTAGCTTGCTCCTGTTTTTTATCCTTATATCTTCTTTTTCGTTTTCATCTATTGTTTGTTCGGTGTTTTCTAATTCAGGATTTGGGACCTCCGCCTCAAACAATCTTCTGCACTGCTTCTCTATTAAAGTTCCGGAGCCGCCGCCGCATTTAGTTCCTGTTTTCCATTCCTGAATAATCCTTTTGCCGTTAACGCTGTCCACGCTAAAAAAGTACGAGTCTTTCGCTCCTATATGAAAGATTTGCTTTGCTTTCGACTCTACTATCTGTGCGCCTTTT
>CAYWUO010000178.1:0-4830 GCA_964461285.1 uncultured Pirellulales bacterium | reverse complement strand
AGTTGAGCTTGATAATATTGTCGATAAAAGTCTGTTGCTCGCGCTTTTAGTCCTGAGAGGGCAACCCCGCGTGAAATCCCAAAATCGAAAAAAGCAAATCCCTGCCATAGGCCGGTTACGGTTTAGGGTATGGGTTGGATTGCTAATTTGGGTAAGGCTTGTGTTTGCTGAAATAAGGTTGTAGAGTTTCGGATATGCCGGATTTAACCTTTTGTTTTCGATTTAATTGTAGTAAGATTACGCTATGGAAATAAAAAAAGGCATAGCGGTATCACCGGGTATATCAATAGCCAAATCGCTGGTTATCGATGCCGAAGATTATCGGATACCGAGGCGTTCGATTCAGCCGACACAAAGACTGACCGAGGTCCAGCGTGTAAAGAATGCCTTTGACGGTGCAGTCGAAGAACTATCCGGCCTTGCGGCTGCACAGGACCAGGCCGCCGGTGGTAAAATAAAAGACATCTTCGCAGTGCACCTGCGTTTCCTTCGTGACAAAAGCCTGCGTAAGAAAATGACCGATATGATTCGCTCGGAGCTGGTGACTGCTGAATATGCCGTCTCTTCCTCGATGCGGGAAATTGCATCGCATTTTACGAGGGTAAAAGACATTTATATCAGTGAGCGGGCTGCTGATATTTATGATATCGAAAGGCGTTTGCTCAAGCAGCTTCTCGGTAAAAAACGCGAGGATGTCGAGCATCTGACCGAAGAGGTTGCGATTGTCGCCCGGGAGTTGAGCCCTACCCAAACAGCCGGCTTTAACAGGGATTTTGTCAAGGGACTCGCGACCGATGCCGGCGGCAGAACGTCACATACCGCAATTGTTGCACGGTCCTTGGGTATCCCGGCTGTAGTGGCTCTGGAAGACCTTACAGAGACAGTCAGCGGCGGTGATATGGTTATTATCGACGGCAACCGCGGAATCGTAGTTGTAAATCCCGATGAACAGACAATCCGGCAGTACGAACAGTATAGCCATGAGTTCCTGGAGCTTGAGCATAAACTCGATGCGATAAGAGGAAAGCCCGCTATTACCCGCGACGGTACCAAAATCATCTTGTTAGGGAACATCGAATTTCCCGATGAGGCCGAGATTGTTATGCAAAAAGGTGGTGACGGCATAGGCCTGTACCGAACGGAGTTCTTATACCTTAACAGAAAGACCGAACCTTCCGAACATGACCATTATGAAGCTTACGCTGAGACCGTCAGTGTTTTCAAAGACAGGCCCGTAATAATAAGAACCGTTGACCTTGGCGCCGACAAATATACCCAGAGCAAAAGATTCGCGCCCGAGCCGAACCCGTTTCTGGGTCTGAGGTCGATAAGATTTTGCCTGCAAAATATTATGATGTTCAAGACACAACTGCACGCAATATTGCGGGCCTCGGTGCTCGGACAGGTAAAAATTATGTTCCCGTTAATTTCAAATCTGCAGGAACTGAAGCAGGCCAAGCTTATCCTGCGGGACGTTATGGAGGACCTCGACGACGAATCCATTCCTTATAACAGGGATATCGAGATTGGTATTATGATTGAAACACCATCCGCGGCATTGATGGCCTTTACATTAGCGAGGGACGTCGATTTCTTCAGTCTCGGTACTAATGACCTTGTTCAATATACTCTGGCGGTTGACAGGGGCAACGAGCTGGTCTCCACATTATATTCCGCAGCCGACCCTGCAGTATTGCGGCTGATTAGAACGGTCATCCAGGATGCCTACAAATCACAAATCGATATCAGCGTCTGTGGTGAGATGGCATCGGAGCCGGAGTATATTATGTTGCTATTAGGACTGGGTATTAGAACGATTTCCATTGCTTCGCCGATGATACCGGAGATAAAGCAGATTATCCGCTCGGTCACAATGGGAGATTGCAACAACGTGGCCAGAAAAGTGCTTACGATGAATTCCGAAAGGGAGATTTCAAGTTATCTACGCGACGCTGCAAGAAAGATTCTTCCCGAAGCTTTTTAATATGGAGGTTTTGACTATGTGGCGTCCAAATAAAACACTTATTTTAATTGTTGTAATCAATTCTGCACTCTTTACTCATTTGTCGCCAGCCGCTCCGGAAATGCCAATAGCACAAGCCGAGACGCAATTGCAGCAGGTTGCGCTTTTCAAGAACGGATTGGGTTTTTTTGTTTCGCAGGTGACCTGCCCCGGGAGGAAAGATTCATTTAGTTTTATTCCGGCTGCTGCGGCTTCGCACGGGACTTTTTGGGTGGCGTACCCGGAGAAAGTGGAGTTAAAAAGTCTCGCTGCTAAAGAGACGGAATCAGAGGAATCGGTAGAGGCGATAACGATTGCGGAACTGCTGAAAGCCAACATCGGCCGGTCGGCGAAGCTGTGGTGGCTCGGCAAGGAAGAAACAATCGAAGGGAAGATAAAATATTTTGCTGAGGACAGGGAAAGGCCCAGGCTCGACCCTTACGCGCCTGGCAGGGCTGAATACAGCGGCAGGGATTATGTCCAGCCGGCATTTCAATCGCACTTGATGATAATCGAAACGGATGACGGAGAGGTATGCATTAATCCGCAAAATGTTCAACGAGTAGAGTTTCTCGATGGTAAAGCACAAAAAACCCTTACCCGTAAAAGCAAATCTATGCAGTTCGATATACAAATGGCCAGGCCGGCGGGCGGAAAAAAACTCACGGTAAGCTATCTGGCAAAAGGCATTACCTGGGCGCCCAGCTATATAGTGGATATAACGGAGCCCGACAAAGCACGGCTGTCGGCAAAAGCTGCCGTGATAAACGAGGCATGCGACCTTGATGGTGTTACGATACAACTGGTTACAGGTTTTCCCAATCTGCAATTCGCCGATGTAGTTAGTCCGCTTGCGTTGAAAGAAAATCTTGCCCAGTTTCTCCAGGCACTGACGAGGGGACAGAGCGAACAAAGCAGATTGGGTGTTATGTCCAATGTGATGAGACAGAGTGCAGTGGGGTATGCAAGGCCGGCAATGGAGGCGATGATGCCGGCTTACGGGGCGGCAGAAGCCGGGAAGGTAGCGGAGGATTTGTTCCTGTATCCGGTCAACAATGTTCGGCTTGAAAAAGGCCAGGTGGGTTACTTTCCGCTGTTTACCGAATCCGTTCCCTACAAGCATATCTATCAGTGGAAGATACCCGATTATATCGATGAGCAGGAACGCTATTCTTATCCCGGACGCGGACGCGAAGATGAACAAGTAGAGCGGGTCTGGCATTGCCTTAAGCTGGACAATAGTACGAAGGTTCCGTGGACAACTGCCCCGGCTGAGATAGTTAAAGAGAGCATTATCCTCGGCCAGGACACGTTGAACTATACCCCGGCTGAGGGCGAAACGACACTGCGGATTACACAGGCGGTCAGTGTCAAGGCCGAGCAGCTTGAGCTTGAAACCGATAGAAAACGCGACGCTACACAGTTGTATGGTTATCACTACGACCTGATAACGGTCGAAGGTAAACTTTCGGTAACTAATTTCCAGGATAAAGCCGTCACGATGGAAATTACCAAGACCCTTTCAGGAGAGGTCAAATCCTCCCAGCCGAAAGCGAAGGTCGAAACACTGGCACGGGGGCTTCGCCGGATGAACGCGGTCAGGAAGCTTGCCTGGACAATCGAATTGGAACCGGCTGAACAGAAAAAACTCGATTACATCTACGAGGTATATGTCCGCCGTTAATTCGGGTGAACTCTCGTATCTCTCGATAAAAAGCATACTTTTACATGCCGAAATTGGGTTTGAATTGGGTTTGAATTGGCTTTGTTTTTCCCAGGATAGTTCGTTGTTCGTGGTTCATAGTTCATTGTGAAACAAAGACTTAGGTTCATTTGGACACCTGGTGAAATTGGGTTTGGGATTTTTGGGCCAAAAATCGATGTTCATTTTCATAACCATTTGATTTACAATAACTTACGTTAGGCGGATTTTTCATAAAATTGGGTTTGTTTTGCATACTTTGGTCAATTTGGTTGACCAAAGAGTGAATGCGTAAATGAGTAAATGGGTAGATGAGTGGATTCTTGATGCTGGATTCTGGATTGTCGTCGAGAAACGTCGCCATCCTGGCGACGGCTAAACGACCCCCGAAGCAGGCTTCGGGGCTAAATATGACCCCCAACATAAAGTTGGGGGCTAACCGATAAGGAAATCCCCTGCGATAGTTAAATGGTTCATAGTTCATAGTTCATGGTTCATAGTTCATTAGTCCTTGGTATAAATGAATTTATGACTAAATTTGGCTGGGCCTTCTGGCCCTTAAGACCGCTTAGGGGCGGGATATGTTTACCTGCTGGTAAACATATGGGTATTTTAACAGAGATTCAAACAAAAGTCAAGGGAAAAAATTAAAAAAAAGCATAAAAGATTAGCCACAAAGACACTAAGACACGGAAATTAACCACGAATACCTATTACCTAAGGCACAGGGGCACAAGTTCACACAGATTGACACGGTTTCAGTCAGCTTGGTGTTCTCGGCAAATTCTACTCCCAAAGCGAGCCCGTTCGACTTCGCTCAGGACACACTTTGTCATAGAATATCGCCTTCGTCCACAATTCCAACTATGTTGGCCTTTTTGAGAAGCTGACTTTATTTAAACCGCGGATTTACGCGGATTTCGCGGATTACACGGATTATTTTTAATCGCGGATCCGCCTTCGCTAAAGCTACGGCGAGACAGGCTCCGACACGAAGATTTTTTAACCACAGATTAACCCGCCCGAGGGGCGAGGTCTCGCCGAAGGCGGACGCAGATTAACACTGATTTATAGCCACGAAGACATCCGCCTTCGCCAAGGCTTCGGCGGACAGGCTCCGGCACAA
>CAYWUO010000177.1:0-4855 GCA_964461285.1 uncultured Pirellulales bacterium | reverse complement strand
TTTTTACATTCTTTTGCGGGTCACCTATGAGCAAGCCCACATTGTCCCAGTCCTGGGCTAATTTCAGTGGTACTATTTCTTCAATTGTCGCCGCTATATCTTTTACTTTCATTTGTTACCCCAGCATTGTTTCTGGATAAATTCTTCGATTTTTTTTTGGAGTATTTTTGTCATCGGGCCGGGCCTGCCGTTGCCTACATCATGATTTTCTACCCTGCATACCGGCAGAATCTGCATAATTACATTCGTCAGAAAGATTTCATCGGCGCCAAGCACGTCGTTTATATAGAGGTCTTTTTCGGCCAGATTGATAGAATCTCTAAAGGCAATCTGGCAGACGGTTTTTCTCGCAACTCCGGCAAGTATTGGTGTTCTTATGAACGGGGTGTAAAGAGCAGAATCCTTCACCAGAAATACGTTGCTTATGCACCCTTCGGCAAGACGATTATCCACCGTGAACCATAGTGCCTCTGCGGCTCGTTTTTGGTGTGCCCGCTTTAGGGCGAGCATACGCGAGAAATAGCTCGTTGTCTTGTGTCCGTAAATCGGCTCAGCAGTGTTCTGTCTGAATGGCGACAGCACTACCAGGACGCCGTTCTTATAGAATTCTTGTGGATAGGGAGTTAATTTCGTGGCGGTGATAAGAAGAGTGGGTTTTTGCTGCTCACCTTCTTTTGCCATCGGCCCGGAAGTTACGGTCAGCCGCAGACGTGCCTCGGACAATTTGTTTGCCTTGAGTAATTTGTAGATGGCATCGGTGATATATTTTCTGTTGTAAGTTTCTTCTATCGGAATTGATAAGGCACCTGCGCTAAAAAACAACCTGTCCAGATGGTCTTTGAGCGAAAAGACAACACCGTTGTTGGCTCGCATTGTCTCGAAAAGCCCCGCACCATATAAGAAACCGCTGTCCGTAACCGGCACGCGGGCCTTGGCGCTCTCGACTAACTTGTCATTTAGAAATACTTTTTCCTGCATTGCAAAATCTTTACCAGTTTTTGCTGTTTGCCCTTATCATCATTCGGTCCCGCCGTGCTTGCGGAGTAAATCAGCAATATCGTCATGTCCTTTGACGATCGCATATTCCAGAGGAGTGTGGCCATCATTAGTTATAGCGTTGACCTCTGCCCCCTTGGCGATTAGAAGCTCGATCATACTCTTGTGTCCGTCAATACACGCCATATGCAGAGGAGCAGTGCCAACATTAGTCCTGACGTTGACTTCCGCTTCGTTGTCAAATAGAATCTCAGCCATTTGGTTGTTACCGGAATTTGCCGCCATGTGCAGGGCAGTCCAGCCAAATTCCTTCTTGGAACTGCCCCATCCGGACTCTTCAAAAGTTTTGGCGTTGACCTCTGCTCCATTTGCAAGCAGAAGCGCAATCATCTGATTTTGGTTGGCATCAGCCGCCATGTGTAGAGGAGTCCAGCCCTCTTTGTCTCTGGCATTAACCAGTTCCGGATTTTCGGCTAATATGGATTTAACCCTCCCGAGGTCACCTTGTGCTGCAGCGGTGTGAATTTCCGAAGCACCGCCTTTGAGCACCAGCCAAACTACCAGAAATATCAATACGACAATCAACAACGCCAATAAAATATTCAATTTGCTACTATTGAGCAGAGTTTTTGTCTCTTTCTTGTTCATTGTGTATTTCCCATCTGATTTGTCAGACTTGAAGTTTTGAATTTTGCATTTTAGCTGTTCGTATTTGCCTTGTGTCTCTGATTTCAAATTTCGTGTTTTGCGTCGCTTTTATTCCTCCGAGCAGCGCTCTTGCTTTTGTGATAGTTTCGTCCCATTCGGCCTGTGGTTCGGAGTCGGCGACTATTCCTCCGCCGGTCTGGGCAAAGGCCTTTTGGTTTTTGATAATAATCGTTCTGATAGCTATATTCAGGCAGGCGCTTCCATCGAGGCCGATATAGCCGATGCTGCCGGTGTAAACGCCCCTGGCTGTCGGTTCGGTCTCATCGATGATTTCCATCGAGCGAATCTTCGGAGCGCCGGTAATAGAGCCGCCGGGGAACATCGCTTTTAAGATATCACAAAAGGTTATTTCACTGCGAAGTTTTCCGGCCACTGTTGCCACTGCGTGAAAAACGGTAGGATAGGTTTCAATAGTTCTCGGCTGAGTTACTTTTCGAGTGCCGGGTATGCAGATTCTGGCTATATCGTTACGCTCGAGGTCGATTATCATATTCAGCTCTGCCTTCTCCTTTTCGCTGACAAGCAATTCGTTGAAATTTTCTTTATTTGTCCTGTCATCGTTCTCGATGTGTGGCCGGGTTCCCTTAATCGGCTTGGTTTCGATAATACCATCGGTAATTGTGATAAACATTTCCGGCGAGGCGCTTACTATGTGAAAATCGCCGCCGTCGATATAAGCCGAATATGGGCTTGGATTGTAGTGGTTTTGCCAGTGGAAAAGGTCTATCGCCCCGGCTGTATAATCGCATTCGAATCGCTGTGAGAAATTAATCTGGTAAACATCGCCGTCATAGATATATCGCCTTATTTTGTTGAGCATCTGCAGGTAATAATCTTTATCCATATTGCATTGAATTCTCGAAAAATCTATATTTTCAAGGTCAGCTGGTGCGGATTGCGGCATATGAACTTTTTGAGCTTGCGACAGTATTTTTTCAAGACCTGAAAATTTATCCTGTGTCGTTTCGCAGTCGTCCGGCAATTCTACAGCAATTAGCCAGAAGTTGTTTTTTAGATGGTCGTAGGCGATAAGCCGGTCGTAAAAGCACAGCCGAATCAGCGGCATTTGAAGGTCATCTATTGTTGTCTCCGGCAGCTTTTCGATGTATCTGCCGAGTTCATAACTAAAATATCCAATCCAGCCGCCGCAGAAGATGCCTTTCGGCAATTTCGTTCCTGCATATTGCGCATTGCGTATTGGGTCTGGTTCAAGGTTATATTTAGTCAGGGCCTTGTGTAGTTTTCCAAATGGGTCTTTTTGGCCTGCTCTAAATTCGAATAACTCTTTAGATTCAGCAGCCCAATAACTGAACCTGTCTGCATCTTTTTTGGATATATTTCCACCGAGGATGGATGCGTTTGTTTGCCCGGCGAAAATCTCACTTAGAGCAGGCAAATCAGCAGGGGCACTGATTTTTTTATAGTGCAGCTTGCAAATAATGTTTTTATATGTCTCGACAACTGTCCCTGTTGTCACTGTAGTCGTCCTTCTCTGAACTCGTTTATAATCTGCACGCCCGAGGAAGTGCCTATTCTGTCTGCTCCTGCGTTTATCATTTCAAGGGCCTGCCTTGCGGTCCTTATTCCACCGGCCGCCTTTATTCTACAGTTTCGGGCTGTTTCTTTCATCAATTTTATATCTTCTACCGTTGCGCCGCCGGCAGGATTCATCCCTGTGCTTGTCTTTACGAAATCGACTCCACATCTATCTGCGATTTGGCAGGCAAATATCTTCTGTTCTCGCGTCAGTGCAGCTGATTCGATTATGACTTTCAGCACAACCTTCGGATTCATCGAATGGCAAACCTTAAGTACCGCCTGCAGTTGATTGGATAGATATTTGGCATCGTTCTCGATTATTGCAGCTAAGTCGGCGACCATATCAATCTCATCGGCACCTGCGGAGATGGCCTCTTTCGCCTGAGCGACCTTGATTTTGGTCGTATCGGCACCAAGTGGTAAGCTGACTACGCCGCCGACCGCAACTTTCGAGCCGTGTAACTGCTCAGACGCCAAAGCCACCCATCGGCCATTAACACATACACTGTGAAACCCATAAGCCTTCGCTTCGTCGCACAATTGCTTGATTTGTTCTTTTGTTGCTGTGGCATCAAGCAGCGTATGCTCAATATAGTTGGCCAATTCCTTTTCTAATATTCGGTGTTCAATACTCGTCATTTTGTATTCTTATCTCAGTAATAGTTGTCGAAATCAATGTTTTACTTGGGCTTTGCGAAATGCTAAAGCGTTTGGGCGAGTAAAGTGCGGCCACAAACAACGTCTCGGGCAAAGCATAATCAAGCGATTGCATCATTCATCAAACTTCTTACGGATTTCGTTTATGCCTTCTGGACCGACTAACCATTCAAGGAGCTTCATCTGATGGGGTATGTGTTGCAAAGTAGCAAATGTTCTTTGACCTTGTTCTCGCCAGTGTTCTTTATCTGGCGACAAATCCATCAGTCTTGAAGCAGTGTATACCGCTCCATGAAGTTGTCCTACATGCGTCTCAGCCTGAAACAGAAGTTTCAGTACAGGAACACTGTTCTTGTCCCATCTGAGAGCATCCCTGAGATATTGCACCGCAAGTTCGGCTCCAATAACCTGCTTATAACCTTCCCAAATTCCGTCATGACGAAGCAGCATTTTGGCTACTTCGAGGTACGCTTCGGGTCTCTCACAATTAGAATCAATTGCCCGTTTATATTCATTAAGAACAGCCATGCAGTCCCCCTTGGCTTCAAGAGTGGCTGCTGAGGATAGTATAGATTCGTATTCGGCCGCACTCATTGACTTTCTTCTCCTGATTTGTGTTTCACATAACGTATGTATCAACCTAAGATAGCTGAAATACTTCGTTTACGCAAACCTTCGGGCGAGGCCTCAAATTGTGTATTTCTGCCATTGCCAAGTTTATGTCTTTTTGTAAGCTGCCAAAAACTCGTCTCTTGCAATACCGGATTGGGTGCAAATTGTTCTTAACGTAGAGGCCTTTATTTTCGGGTGATTCGGCATAGTTAATGGAGTCTTACTTCCATCGGGATTTTCACGCACCATTGAGATGTGCTCTTCCTCCCTTACGGCTTGAAAACCCAGAATTTTTAACGCCTTTACTACCTTTCGCTCAGGCGCATCGACAGGGAACTTTGCC
>CAYWUO010000176.1:0-4888 GCA_964461285.1 uncultured Pirellulales bacterium | reverse complement strand
ATAAAACGCCGAATTTGCACTCTATTCCATATGGTGTACTTATTCCAACGTGAGATGCTTTTTATATCGGGCGGTAAATTGTTGCACTTAACCTGGCGATGTAGACAATTGGCCCAAATCTCCGTGTGTCCGAAAAACCTCCACCCCAAATATGTATATACGGTCCATTAAAGGAAAAAATAGTAAAAACCTGAATACAAAACTCAAGCTTTTTTGGTGCTTTCGTCCTTGCTTTCTGCCTCCCAATGGTATTTTCGTTTTTTGACTGAGGCCAATATCTTTTCGGCGCATTTAAGTGCTGCCAGGCCCTCCTCGGCGCTGACCTCAGGTGCAAATGCTCTATCCACAACGGCCCGCAGAAAGGCCTCCTGCTGTAAACGCACGGGCTCTTTATCATCTATCTCAAGCTGCTCAATATGCAGCAAATCCGGCCAATTCACCGTCGTCAAGTTAAAGCCTCCTGATGCTCTTTGCTCCTTTATCCACTCGACAACATCAGCATTTGGGTCGGCTTTGATGATAATGCCGCTCTTTTTGAAATAATCCACACTCAAATATGCCTGCCGGCTGAATACCCTGACTTTCCTTTCGGTTTTCAGCGCCAACCTCGATGCTGTAATATTTGCGATACAGCCATTCTCAAAAACAATCCTCGCATTACAGATATCCTCCTTTTCCTCCACGACGCTGACACCTACTGCGTCTATCTTCTTGATTTTACTTGCTGCCAAAGACAGGATAATATCTATGTCATGTATCATCACATCCAGCACAACACCGACATCGGTCGAGCGGAACGGATACGGGCTGATACGAGTGGCTTCGATAAACTTCGGCTCGATATCGAGACGCTTCAGCGCCTGCGACACTGGATTGCATCGCTCGGAATGACCCACAGCTACAAGACAGTTGTTCTTCTTCGCAAGGGACACAATCTTCCTGCCTTCTTTTACATTGGCCGCCAGCGGCTTTTCTATCATCACCGAAATATTGTTTTTAATAAAGACTTTTGCCAGCTCTAAATGTGTCACTGTCGGAGTAGCTATCGTCACAGCATCAACTTTGTCCAGAATATCCGCACAGGAAGTTGTAGCCAAACAGTTAAATTGATGGGCCAGATGCTGAGCTTTGTCCTTTGCGATATCCACTACCGCGACAAGTTCGCTCTGTGGCAGGCTATCATAAACTTTCGCGTGTATTGCCCCCATTTTGCCGGCACCCACGACAGCCGTCCGGACAAGGCCAAAGGCCGGATTTCCTTTCCCTGATTTTCGATTTTCGATTTTCACTTATTTAATGTATTCTGAGCTTTTCGAGGTATCTGCCGAACCGATGCTCACTGCTCTTGGTAATTGCATCAATCATAGCACGCACATTTTCATCGAGTCCATTCTCTTGCGATAATGCCCGTGCATTTTCCAGCAGAGCGTTACCCTGACGATAAAGTTGTTGATACGCCTCAAATATATTCTCTTGTTGCTGTTTACTCAATCCGGCCCTTTGCATGCCTCGCTTATTAACACCCCTTATCCTCGGCGGATAATGTCCGCTGACAACAAGAAACGGAGGAATATCCCGATTAATCCCGGCAAGCCCAGCAGCGTAACACCACTTGCCAACAGTAACAAACTGATGTAACAAGACCATACCGCTAAGCCAAACCCCGGTCTCAATCCTGCAATGCCCGCTAAGCTGCACATAGTTGCTCATAACAATCTTATCTTCAAGTACGCAGTCATGCCCGATGTGAGCACCTATCATAAGCAGATTTTCACTGCCTATTTTCGTCAATCTATCTTGATAAATACTCGGATGGATTGTTACCTGCTCACGAAAGATATTGTTGTCGCCTATCACAAGCCCTCCAATCTGGTCATTTGAATCCATATTCAGCATCTGCGGCAGGCCGCCAATTACACAATTGGCAAAAAAGTGGTTACTTTTCCCGATTGTGACGGCCTTGTTAATCACTACATTGGCATCAAGCCGCGTGCCAGCTCCTATCGATACCCCGCCGGCAATAACACAATTGGGCCCAATTATAACACCCTCAGCTAACTTAGTATCCCTATGAACCACCGCGCTGGGATGTACCTGTATCATCTCGTATCCCCTTTTATACTCTTTCCTCATCAATAAGCATAAATTTTATTTGCGCCTCGGCAACTAACGAATCACCTACCCTTGCACTGCACCGACACTGAGCACTTCTCTTGCGGAGTCGTACCGTTTCAGCCGTAAGGATAAGCTGGTCACCCGGGACAACTGCTTTACGTAATTTAACGCCATCCATACTCAGCAGCACCGCTAACTTGCCGGTATGTTCCAGTCTTTGTGCGAACAATAAACCAGAGACTTGCGCCATCGCTTCCACAATAAGTACGCCGGGCATAATAGGCGTACCAGGAAAATGGCCCTGGAAGAATTGTTCATTGAAGCTTACGTTTTTTATGCCCTTTATTCGTGTGTCACCCTCGACTTCGACTACCTTATCAACCAGCAAAAACGGGTATCTATGAGGCAAAATCTTGGCAATCTGACGAATATCAAGAAGCGCGTCAGTCCCATACGTACGCATTCGCTCCTGCCGCTGAGCCGCTTCATATAACTTTCTCACAAGCTGCTGGTTCAGCGAATGCCCGCTCTTATAGGCCACAATCCTGCCCTTGATTGGCCGACCTACCAATGCAAGGTCACCAATTAAATCTACAATCTTGTGCCTGACACATTCATTGGGAAATCTGTAACTATTCTTAATAGGCCCATCGGAGTTGATAACCAGAATATCGCGAGGGCCGACATGAGTTCCCATCCCGCGGGCCCGAAACTGCTTGGCCTCCGCTTCGAGCAAAAAAGTTCGGGCAGGCGCTAAATTCTTCTCAAAACCCTCCGGTGTAAGTCGACAGCTATAAATCTGCCTGCTAATACCGGTGTGCCCGCCGTAATCAAGGTCGAAGGTGATATTTAATCCGTCATCTACATATGGCAGAGCATATATTGACGCATCGCCAACGATAATGCTAATCGGCTCACTGATAACAAATTCTTTTCGTCCGACCTGCTGTTCGGCCAGCCCAACTCTTTTGAGAACCTTGAAATACCCGGCACTGCTGCAATCCGGAGACGGCAGCTCCGGGCCGTCAACCTCAACTGTCAAATTATCAATCTCCATCGCACTGACCGCAGCCAAACAATGTTCGACGGTTTCTATGCTTACAGAGCCTTTCTTTAACGTCGTGCGGCGACTCCGCTCAGCAAGATTGGAGGCAACTGCACGAATCCGCACCGCCTCCGGCATATCAGTCCGGACAAAAACCACACCGGTATCTTCAGGGGCAGGACGAAAGGTAACTTTTGCCTCTTTTCCGCCAAATAAGCCCCTGCCGTGCAGCTTTACTTCACTTTTTATCGTCTTTTGCAGCTTCATAACGGTGAATATGTATTGATGTGCTTACTCATCTCCTCACTCTTCACATACACACTATTCGTTTTTTTCCAGTTTTTCTACCCTTCTTATTAGCTGCTTCAACTGCTCAGCCAGCTTCGGCAAACGTAGTACATTGCCCAAAACACGAAAGGCTTCTTTATAATCGATAGCAGGTGTCCAGGCCAATTTCTGTCCAGCGGGAACATCCTTAATAACTCCGGCCTGGGCACCAACCATTGTACCACTACCTATCTCTATATTATCCGCCAGGCCAACCTGCCCCGCTAACACAACACCATCGCCCAGCTTGCAACTACCGGCAATACCAACCTGTCCTACTATTAGACAGCCCTTACCTATTATTACATTATGAGCGATTTGCACAAGATTGTCTATCTTTGTTCCGGCTCCAATTACGGTATTGCCGAATTTTGCCCTGTCAATGCAGCAGTTTGCCCCTATCTCCACAAAATCCTCAATCAGCACCGCTCCATTGTGTGGTATTAGCTTATGAGCGCCATCGATAAGCGAATACCCAAAGCCGGTCGAGCCAATCGTGCTGTTTGCCTGGATAATAACGTTATTACCTAAACGACAGTTGTGATAAATAACAACGTTGCTGTCAAGACGACAATTCTTGCCGAGTTTTGAATTTTCTCCTATTTTGCACCCACTGCCAATTGCGCTGTTTTCGCCTATTTCGACATTATCGTCAATCACTACGCCCGCACCAACGAAAACACCCTTGGCTATCTTGACATTCTGTCCGAGCCTGGCAGAGGGGTCAATCCCCTCAGCGACAGGTTTCAATGTGGGCGCAAAAAAACCCAAAACTTCTATCAGGGCTTCGTCAACATTCTTTACAATCACCTGCGGCCCGGAAAAACCATCAATGCGCTTCGCTACAATAACAGCTGCTGCTCGCGACTTACCAAGGGCAACTATGTGCTTATCATTCGTAACAAATGTAACATCGCTTTCGCCGGCTTCCTCCACGGGCCCAACAGCACTTATCTGCCTCTCGGTGTCATCGCTCGAGCCGACCAGCTCTGCACCAAGCCTCTCTGCTAATTGTGCAACTGTTAATCTCATTTCAATTTCACTGTCGAATTTACAAAACTCACTAAGATAATATTGCGATTAGTAACCGTCGATTAGTTAATTGGTGAGCTATAATCAACTATTTAACCAATTTCTGCCTAACTTGTAATCTATGAGTTCTCGGCGTACCCCCTTGTTACTGTTCCGCGTCCAGCCGAGCTGTTACCTCATCGGTTATATCCAAACTGCTTTTACTATACAGCAATTTATGCGTACTTAGAGTCAGCATAAGCTCATCGGGACTCGCCACAGGAAATTCGACCTCCCCTTTCTCAAACACTAAAACAAGGCCTTTTTCCTCAGCCAACTCACGCGTTATCTGCAAAACTTCTTTATAAAGGTCTTCGGTCCATCGCTGGT
>CAYWUO010000175.1:0-4909 GCA_964461285.1 uncultured Pirellulales bacterium | reverse complement strand
ACAAATGTTCAAAACGAATTTTAGTAGATTATTTGACTTGGACGGCTTGTCCTGTTTCGAGCGGTTCTCCGCAGCCCGGTTTTCGGGCCTCCCCCAATTAGATTTATTATACCAGATAGGGCCGGTTTTTCAAGAAAAAAACGGCATTTTTTATAAATATTTTTGCCACGAAGACACTAAGACACGAATTATTTTAACCGCGGATTCCTTCGACAGGCTCAGGACGAGGTAACGCGGATTTTGTTTAACCGTGGAGAACGCTGAGAGCGCGGAGGAAATTTCACTGGAAAATTTTGGCTTGTTTTTGGAGAGAATTGGGAGGATAATGAACCGCAAAGCGGCAGAGAAATGAATGGAAATTTTTAAAGATCCTTGCATTAATAAAAAAGGAAGGAAAAACATGGATGAATATGAAAATCTAAAAAGATCTATGGATAAAATCCTTGATGAAACCAATCAGTTTATAAGCAAGTTAGCATCTTCTCACATTAAATGGGTGTTGGTTATCAATACAGGCGCTCTACTATGGTTCGTTGATACAATATTAGACAAGTTTACCATTAACGGTCAATTGGTTTTTAAGTGGTGGGTTATATCGACCATCTTATTCCTTACAGCATCTGAAATTATTCTATACAGGATCAGCATTTTACTTTTCGAGGTAAACTTGGAATTTGAGATGTTAATAACCAAATATCATACAGCTAAAAACATTGACGAGCATCTTAATACAATGAATCGAATTCTGCCATCAACGAAAATATGTTATGTGGCGGAAATCTTTTTCTCGATCGGTATTATTTCAATGTTTAGCTATATCATCACATATCTTATTCGATTTAAATGAATTTTGATGCGGGTTATGAAATAAGAATTGGCGGGAAGGGAGATAAAGCAATTCTCATGTGTGCACCCCCAGGAGAAACGATGGAGGACGGAGGGCAGACGACAGACGACGGACTACAGAGGTAAGAGATTAAAATAAATCCTAATATCTAAATCCTACCCGGCTTCGCCTATGGCTACGCCAAGGCGAGAATCCTAAAAAAATTCGAATTTTCAAAATGCAAAATAAAAACCCCTGCCAATGGCAAGTGCTAACAACCCCTTAATAAATTAAGGGAGAAAATACAACCCCGCCCACAGGTGGCGGGGCTAACCGACCCCAGTGAGATAGTTATCACGTCTCACGGGGTAAACAAAACCCAACGCAATAAATTGCGGAGATAAATACTTTCATAAAATCAAAACCGGAGGTATAGTATTAGAAGTTCGTAGTTTCCGTCTTCGCTTGGGCTACGCCGGACAAGCATGGTTCATAGAAAAAATGGATGAAAAAATAAAGAAATTGCAGGCGCCATTGACAGAAAAAGATGTTCGTTCGTTAAAAGCGGGCGATGAGGTGTCTATAACAGGTACAATCTATACAGCACGCGATATGGCGCATAAAAGATTGTGCGAAGCAATAGCTGCAGGACAAAAGCTACCGTTCGAGTTCGAAGGAGCGATTATCTATTTTGTCGGCCCAACACCAGCCCGGCAAGGTAAGGTAATCGGCGCAGCAGGGCCAACAACTTCATCGAGAATGGATGCGTTTAGCCCAAAACTCATTGCCAAAGGCCTGAAAGCGATGCTCGGAAAGGGATACCGGGGAGATGAAGTCAGAGAGGCCCTGAAAAAATATGGAGCTGTGCATCTATCAACCATCGGTGGTGCAGGGGCATTGCTTAGCAAGTATATC
Source organism: uncultured Pirellulales bacterium (assembly GCA_964461285.1). GTDB lineage: Bacteria > Planctomycetota > Phycisphaerae > Sedimentisphaerales > Anaerobacaceae > CAZBWE01. The sequence continues at coordinate 3,168 of CAYWUO010000175.1, read as the reverse complement.
GCGAAAGCAGAAGTAATCGCCTACGAAGATTTAGGGGCCGAGGCGATAAGGAAATTAGAGGTCGTTGATTTTCCAGCGATTGTTGCATACGACTGTTATGGAAATAGTGTTTACAAAAGATAGAAGCCACAGAGAGCACAGAGAGCACAAAGGTATATAACTTTAATATTTTTTATCATTCTCCATGTTCCTCTGTGACAGAAAATAAAAAGGGACAAGATGAAAGTTGCACTGCTGGGACTGTTACAATCGGGCAAGAGCACAATTTTTGCCGGGCTAAGCGGTAAACCTATCCCGCCGGTCGGCTCGACTGCAATTGAAGAGGCCATAGTGCGCGTGCCGGATGAGCGGCTCGACTGGCTGATTACTTATTACAAGCCGAAGAAAAGGACCTATGCTGCAATCGACTGTCTTGATTTGCCCGGCTTTAACTTTGCTGATGAGCATGGTCGGGCGGCTGCGAGACGGCTGATTAACCAGATAAGGACTGTTGATATGCTCGTCCTGGTTGTGCGGGCCTTTGAGAATCCGGCGGCGCCCCCCTACCGAGGAAGTATCGACCCTGCAAGAGACCTGGTAGAACTGCAGACAGAATTATTGCTTTCCGATTTAGAGCTGGTAACAACGCGCATCGAACGGCTCGAAAAGCAGGTCAATAGACCCACACAAACCCGCGCGCGCGATGAGGCGGAATTAGAATTGCAAAAGAAATTGCAGGAGGCGATAGAATCAGAAAAACCAATCAGCACAGCTATTGAAACCGATGAGCAGCTTGAGATGATTAAATCGCTCGGATTTTTGAACTTAAAGCCGGTGGTTGTTGCTGTGAACGTGGGAGAAGACCAGCTCAATGAAAAATTCGATTTTGCCGGGCATCTGGATAGTTCTACTCCCATTATTACCATATGTGCCAAGCTGGAATATGAGCTGTCGCAGTTAGATGAAAAGAGCAGACAGGAATTTATGTCCGATTTGGGCATGACCGAATCAGAAGCAAGCAAGTTTGTCAATAGCTGTTATTCTGCGTTGGGCTTAATAAGCTTTTTAACGCTTGGTTCAGATGAACTGCGGGCCTGGCCGATAAGAAAAGGGACCGCTGCACTCGATGCAGCGGGTAAAGTTCATACCGATATTAAACGCGGCTTCATCAGAGCTGAAACCTTCAGCTTCGATGATTTAAAAGATTTCGGAAGCGAAAAGGCGCTGAAAGCAGCCGGCAAAATCCGGCTCGAAGGAAAGGAATATACCGTCCAGGATGGTGACATAATTAATTTCAGATTCAACGTTTAGGTTAATAAAACCCTAAGACAATGTTTGCGAATCGATTCTTGAAACTATTACTTCAGACATTTATAGCGATATCAATAGTGGTTTTTGTTTTGCTCTGTCTGGATTGTAAAAGTTCGGGTATTTCAAGGGTTTACACTTATAAAGTCATCAATACATTTGCTCACGACCAACAAGCTTTCACCCAGGGTCTGGTTTTCGAAAATGGCGTTTTATATGAAGGAACAGGACTCCATAGACGTTCGACATTGCGCAAAGTCGAATTAGAAACGGGCAAAATCCTGCAAATGCACAAACTGCCGCCCGAATTCTTCGGCGAAGGCATTACTGTTTACCAGGACAAAATTGTTCAGCTAACCTATCGGCAAAACGTCGGCTTTGTTTATAATAAAGATACTTTCGAATTGCTGCGAAAATTCAATTACGCGACTGAGGGCTGGGGCATTACACATGATGGAAGCCGGCTGATAATGAGTGACGGCACGGATACATTGTACTTTCTAAGCCCCGACACATTCGAGGTGCTCGGCAAAATCGAGGTACGTGATAAAAACACTGCTGTGGGAGGACTCAACGAGTTAGAATATATCAAGGGCGAAGTTTACGCGAATATTTGGCCAACGGAGCGCATCGTACGAATCGACCCCGGGACGGGCCAAATCGTCGGCTGGATATATATGGATGGCCTTTCGGGCCTGCTGGGCGAGAGCCAAGGTATCGACGCTTTTAATGGCATCGCCTATGACGCCGCCGGTGACCGATTATTCGTCACCGGAAAGTATTGGCCCAAACTCTTTGAGATAAAACTTGTACCCATGAAGTAATTGTGGTAGAAAGACGCTTTTAACCATAAGGGAGCGGTAAGGAAACTCAAAGCAGATTTGGAATGGCTTATGAAAGCAGTTATGCTAACCGACGTCAAACAAATGGAGGTCAGGGACATACCGGAGCCGAATATTAAAAATGATACCGACGTTCTGCTGAAGATTGAAAGGGTAGGAATATGCGGCTCTGATATGAATTATTACGAGACTGGTAGGGTCGGCTCACAGATTATCGAGTTTCCGTTTATCATCGGGCATGAGTGCTCGGCTACGGTTAAAGCTGTCGGCAGTACAGTTACGCGCGTGAAGGTCGACGATGCAGTAGTAATTGACCCTGCAATATTCTGTAATAAATGCGCTCAGTGCAAAATGGGCAGAGAAAACACGTGCTATAACCTGCGATTCCTCAGTACGCCGGGACAAATGGACGGATGTTTGTGTGAGTATATCGTTATGCCCGAGCAGTGCTGTTATCCGACACATAACAGAATTACCCTTGAGCAGGCTGCGGTGTGTGAGCCATTGTCTGTCGGTGCATATTCTGTCAGGCAGGCAAAACTACCGAAAAACGCTGACATTGCAATTTTTGGCTCAGGGCCTATTGGTCTGTGCACCTTGCTTAGCGCAAAAGCTGAAAATACAAAAAACTGCTATATGACTGAGAAAATCAAAGAGCGCATTGAGGTGGCAAAAAAAGCCGGAGCAACCTGGGTAGGAAATCCCAATAAACAGAACATCGTCAAAGAAATTCTTGACCAACAGCCCGAAGGCGTGGATGTTGCTTTCGAATGTGCAGGTCAGCAGGAGACAATCGACCAGTGCGTTGAGCTGCTAAAGCCGGGCGGCAAAATAATTCTTACCGGTATTCCGCGTGTTGATAGAATCTCAATGGTCATTGATAAAATTCGCAGGAAAGAAATCACAATAATAAACATCAGAAGACAAAAAAAATGTACTCAGGTTGCTTTGGATTTGATTGCTTCGGGCAAGGTAAACGTTGACTTTATGATAACGCACAGGTTCAAGCTCGAACAAACCCAGGACGCCTTCGAAATGG
>CAYWUO010000174.1:0-4909 GCA_964461285.1 uncultured Pirellulales bacterium | reverse complement strand
TTTACCCTTCGACAAGCTCAGGGTTTTTAACCTCAGATTAAATAAATACTTACAGTCAGGACACTTTTTTGGGAAATATTTATAAAAAAGTTTGATTTTTATTGAACAAGTTGTCGTTATTAGATATAATGTAAATGTGCACTCAGGTAGTGCACGATCGCGGAGACCCCCCGCTTCGCCAAAAGCAGGGCTTCGCAGGGCAGGCCGCCCAAGAATTGAGCCCCACACCTACTTACAAAAAAGTAAGTACGGGGCAGGCTAGTAAGCCACGTCTTTCGGACAAGAAAGTCCAAGCCATAGAAGAAAATTAAATATTAAAAATCAAAATGCAAAAATGTGGAATTAGTTTCATAAGATTGCCACGGCCTGCGGCCTCGCAATGACATGTGAAGAAAATTAAATATCAAAAATCAAAATGCAAAATTGTGGAGTTAGTAATGAGAAAGGTACAGATATCAATATTGCTACCGGAGTTTGTGTGCGGGATACGTTTGTGGGTTGTATTAGCATGGCGAAAGGTGCGCTACGGGTGTACGTACCGCAAAATACCGCTTACGCAGGGTAAATACGCAATCGTTGACCCGGAAGATTATAAAGAACTTGCGAAATATAACTGGTACGCAAAAAAATGCGAAAGGAGATACTATGCAGAGCGATGGGGCAGAATCCGGCAGGGAAGCAGAACCAGAGGAGCTATAAAGATGCACCGGGTAATAATGGGCGAAGTGGAAGGGAAATACGTCGACCATATAAACCATGACGGGCTGGATAATCGAAAAGCGAACCTTCGTTTTGCTACGGCACAGCAGAATACGTGGAATAAACGCAAGCAAAAGGGGAATTACAGCTCACAATATAAAGGTGTTCACTGGGTAAAAAGTGAGAAAAACTGGCGGGCGAGGATAACGTGTAACAAAAAGGTGATATATATCGGCAGATTCGACGATGAGAAGGCGGCGGCGATGGCGTATGATGAAAAGGCGAAGAAGCTGTTCGGAGAATTTGCGATGTTAAACTTTGCCACGAAGACACCAAAACACTAAGTAATTTTAACCACAGATTAGGCGGATTACACAGAGAAAATGGCCGCTGCAGGCAGAAAGGCCGCAGATAAGAGAATAGTAAAGAAATGGCCGTTACTTGTCGATTCTTATATTAGAAAAACAGCAGAGAGCGTATCTTAAGTCCAACGCAGGCGTTATTGACTTGTTTATTGTTAAAATATTTCGGTGAGATATATGGAAAAGACAGATGCTCCGGTGCAAACCCGGCAGGAAAACAAAAAAATCGCAGAAATACTCACGCTGTTTCGTCAAAATTACAAAAATGTCGTCCGGAGCTTCGGGGCTTTAAGTGATTTCTTTGCCCAAATACCGGAAACCGGGCCGTCGGAGCTATACTCACCAGAACCCTGCTGGAACAACGACTTTTTGCCGGCGGGTGACTCCATAGCCCTTTGCGGATTCCTTGTCAAATATAATCCATCTGTCTATGTAGAAATCGGCTCCGGCAATTCCACGAAATTTGCCAGAGCGGCTATCTCGCATTTCAATCTAAGGACCAAAATTATTTCAATCGACCCGCATCCGCGGGCTGAAATCGACAGCCTGTGTGACGAAGTGGTCAGGTTTCCTCTCCAGCTGGTTCCGGTCAGTATTTTACAGAAGATTCCAAAAGACAATATCCTCTTTATCGACGGCTCGCACATATGCCTGCAAAATTCCGATGTCACCTATATGTTTAACGAGATACTGCCCAGTATTAATCCCGAAGCCATAATACATTTCCACGACATTCTTTGGCCGCACGATTATCCTGCTGCATGGAAAGATAGATATTACAACGAGCAATATCTATTGGGAGTTTTGCTTCTTTTCGGTTCCGGGTATGAAATTTTATATTCTTCCCACTTCGTCAGCTACGATTCTGAACTGAGGTCGGAGTGCGACGCAGTTCTTCCGCCGTTCCTCTCAGAAAAACTCAAGTCCGGCGGCAGCTCGTTCTGGATGAAAAGTAAAAAGACACCTAAACTAACTGACTATCTGCAGGTATAAAACTACAGTGAATATACAATTATATATCCAGAAATTAAGTCACTATACCGAGACACGCGAAAGATATAAAATCAGCGGTAAATGCAACGCACACAAAAAACTTTATTTTTGTCTTGGCAGATGATTTATTTCTGTTATCCTGTTTGTTCAAAAAGAAGGCTTATTGTTTATTTATTTAGGAGAGATTTATCATGGATGAGCAATCTCAAGGTCCTGTGGAACAAGTAGAAGCTCAGCCCGCAGCACAACAAGTGCTGAAGCCGCATCGCGGCGTTCTTGTTTTAGTGCTTGGAATCCTCGGTATTGTCTGCTGCTTTATCTGCGGAATCATCGCGTGGGTATTCGGAAGCAATGACCTGAAACAAATGGCAGCGGGAACGATGGACCCATCCGGTAAAGGAATGACCCAGGCCGGCAAGATTTGCGGTATCATCAGTGTGGCATTGCAAATCATAGGACTTATTATCTGGCTGCTGATGATGATTCTCGGAGGCGCCAGCGCAGCCATGTCGCAATAAAAATAGTATCGAAAAAAATGAGAATAAACATTGTCCGCGTTTCGCGAAAGCCACGATGGCCGTTCTGGGCAGTGGCGATAGTATTGCTGTGGATGGCCCTGGGCAGCACAGTGCTTTTGCTGAGTGACTATTTTGACCGGCCTATCCAGTTGTGTTTATTCAAGAATCTAACCGGTGTCCCGTGTCCGACTTGCGGATTAACACGCGGAAGTTTGAGCTTGCTGAAAGGCCGTCTTGTTCAGGCGTGGCTATTCAATCCACTGTTATTTACAATACTGGTATTACTTTTCGCTGCTGTTGTAATCAGGCTGGCTTTCGGCAGGGCCGTGCAAATTCATCTGACACGCACCGAACAAATAATCGCATTGGTTTTGGCTGTTATACTGCTTTCCATCAACTGGGCGTACGTTATTTTATACATAAAATAGGATTTATATTTGGTGACGAACAAAATCCGGAGTAGAGCTGTATAACCTGCAGGCAAAAGCATCTAAAAATGAGTTATTTGAAAAAAACAATTCGAGGAGGACCCTGCCATGTTCAAGCGTATTTTAGCAATTAGTTTTATTTTTGCCTGCACGGCTATCGGCTGGTTTATTCTGGCTGGAGCTACAGTCGTGCGGACCGAAAGCCAGGATATCAAACTACGGGGGACGGTAAGCCAATTGTGGGGGACAAGACAGATTCAACAGGCACCGTCGGTTTATTACAAGCCATCGGTATTGGATTCGAGCAGAGATAAGGGACAAAACGTCTCTCTGGACGGCAGTGACATCGATGTAGATTTGAAACTCGAGCATCGTAAAAAAGGGCTGCTATGGTATTCGACCTATAAGGTGGCATTCTCGGGTAAATACAAGGTTGCCAATAACAGCGAGAAAGACAGAGAGCTGCTCTTTAATTTCAAGTTTCCGGTGCAGGGGGCGGTTTATGACAATTTCCACTTTTCGGTAGGCGGCGAAGAAATTAAGAATGTGGAAATAAAGTCAGGCAATATTACCAAGGACATTAAATTATCTGCGGGTCAAAGCGAAAATGTAGAAATCTCGTACGAATCGCAGGGGCTTCAGGAGTGGTCGTACGACTTCGGCTATGACGTTAACCCGGTGAAGAACTTCTCGCTGGTTATGAATACGGACTTCGAGGCGATTGACTTTCCGGATGAAAGTATCTCGCCAACCGGTAAAGAACGGTCGGGTGACGGCTGGAAGCTGAACTGGCAATACTCCAACCTGCTCACGGGGGCCAAGATAGGAATGATTACGCCGCAGAAACTTAATCCCGGCCCGTGGGTGAGCAGGGTAACGGCGGCGGCGCCGGTGTCTCTGTTTTTGTTTTTCTTTCTGCTGTTTGTTATTACTACGATAAGGAATCTCAAAATCCACCCGATGAACTATTTCTTTATAGGGGCCGCATTTTTCAGCTTTCATCTGCTGCTGGCATACCTGGTTGACCATGTATCGATACATATAGCCTTCTGGATTTGCTCTGCGGTTTCGATAATTCTGGTGGTATCATATATGAAGCTTGTTATCGGGGCGCGATTTGCGTATATTGAGATTGCGTTATCGCAGCTTATATATCTTGTGTTTTTCTCGTATACGTTCTTTTTCAAAGGTTATACAGGGCTTTCGATTACGATTTTGTGTATATGTACGCTGTTTGTAGTAATGCAGGCGACGGGCAAACTGGACTGGGAAAAGATTTTTGCCAAAGACGACAAGACCGCCGACCAGCTTAAAGGTGGGAGCTCTGCTTAGAGGTTGTTTGGAAATTTTAGTTTATGGATATTGAAATAAAGAATACCTGGTCTGCGAAGGCGAAAAGGACAATAACCAGTGTGCTGCCGGTCTCAAAGAATCGCAAGGGTGAGTGTATCAACTGCGGTGCGTGCTGTAAGCTGCCTACAGTCTGTCCATTTTTGAAATACAATTCGGACGGAAAAACATATTGTTCTATTTACGCAATTCGGCCTTTGAATTGCCGAAAGTATCCGCGGAGCGAATCCGAATTTATTACAAAAGATACCTGTGGTCATAGATTTGAATAAAATCCTAAGTTCTAATATCTAAATTCTAAATAATATATAAATTCAAATATCAAATGTTCGAAACTGCGACGAGCTTGCAGGATACTTCCACCTTCGCCATTATTGCGGCTGGATAAATAGAAATGATTCTTGGTTTTTCGATATTGATTGAGCTACTTGTTGGATTTGCGGGCCTGATATGTGTGCTTGTTGCTGCCATTTCTATTATCACATGGATCATCTATCTGTGCATCAAGAGAAAAAGAAATAAACCAGCTGAAATTGTCGCTGGTATTTGCCTATTGTTG
>CAYWUO010000173.1:0-4915 GCA_964461285.1 uncultured Pirellulales bacterium | reverse complement strand
TGAAATCATTAAGGTTGATATATTCCATTCCACGTTGGGCAGACAAAGCAATCTGTAGTTGTTTTTCATCGATTAGTCCCAATTCAAGGAAAATCTGACCTATTTGTATTTCACCGTGACGCTTTTGCTGAATTGTAAGACATTCATGTACTTTTTCTCTGTTAAGTAAACCCATTTTGATAAGTATTCTGCCTAAAGTTCTACTCCGTAATTGCTCTATAGGCGGCAGTTTTCGAGTTGTTGTAGTTTTTGCCATATGTGTTATCCTAATTATATTTTATTATTAACCTATATTATTATATAACATTAAAAGCTTTTTGGCAAACATATTATATTATAGACATATGGTTATTAAGACTAGATAATAGCGTATAATATGCTAAAAACAAACATTATAATAAAAGTGGATTTGTTAAGATAACGTATAATTAAAGATTTGTATTCAGAAAAGACCGATAATTATATGAATTTATGAATAATATAAGGACATAGTATTATTGAATTTATGTAAAAAAAGTGAATTTTAAAACATTATAAATATTATTATTTTTATAAAATTTAAATTTTTTATGTTCTTAAAATTGGTCCAATGTCTTCAATTTCCTGTGATTTATCCTTTTTCCTTCCCTTACCCTTTAAGGATTGCATTTTTATCATAGCTTTATCCTGAAGAGCACCAGGTTGGCGGGATTTATCGAGCATTTCTTCGAGGCTGATTTTTCCAATATCATAGAGTTGCCATAGATGCTCATCGAGTAGCTGCATACCTAATTTTTTACCTGTTTGAATGCTTGAATCAATTCGGTAGGTTTTGTTTTCGCGGATAAGATTTGCAATTGCAGGAGTTACGACCATAAACTCATAGGCAGCAACTCTTCCTTTCGTTGCAATAAGAGGACAGAGGGCCTGACTAAGGACTGCCATTAAATTACTGGCTAATTGTATGCGTATTTGTTCCTGCTGGTTTACGGGAAAAACGTCAATCATCCTGGTAATCGTTCCTGCAGCGCTGGTTGTATGAACTGTGCTAAAGACAAGATGGCCTGTTTCTGCGGCTCTAACTGCTGATTCAATGGTTTCTAGGTCGCGCAATTCACCGACGAGAATTACATCCGGGTCCATTCTTAAAACACGTTTTAACGCCTCGCCGAAGCTTGGAACATCAACACCGACTTCACGCTGATTAATTATGGATTTTTTATGTGTATGATAATATTCTATCGGTTCTTCAATCGTTATAATATGGCGGTCGAAGTTTTCGTTAATATAGTTTATCATGCAAGCCAGGGTGGTGGTTTTGCCACATCCGGTTGGGCCTGTAACCAAAAACATTCCTCTTGGCCTGCGGCACAAAGCAGAACAAATCTTGGGTAGCCCTATTTGATCGAAGGTCATAATTTTATTTGGTATAAGACGTAAGACCAGCGAGATATTACCTTTTTGTCGAAAGATAGAAACGCGAAATCTGCATTTGTCACCAAAGGCAAAACCGAAATCGGTACCGCCTTCTTCCTGAAGCTCCTGTTGATTTCGATCAGGTGTGATACTTTTCATAAGTGCTGTAGTATCATCAGGTTCGAGAACTTTGGTTTCAAGTGATCTGAGCCGGCCGTCTATTCTCAAAACAGGTGGCCTGGACACAACAAGGTGTATATCTGAACCACCTTGTGCGACGCAGGCTTGGAGTAATCTATCCATATTAACTGTTGACATTTATGAAACCTCAATAAATAAAAATATTGTTTATTTTACCAAAACTCCTTCAGTTTCCGTCTGAGTTATTTTTACCACTTCCTCAAGTGTGGTTACGCCTTTTAATACTTTGTATTTGCCGTCATCTCTTAGCGTACGCATCCCGCTTGCCTGGGCTGCCTTTCTCAAATCACCGGTAGGTGATTTTTTGAAAGCCAGTTCTCTAATCTCGTTGTTCATTTCAAACATCTCAAATATAGCTATTCGACCTTTGTACCCGGTATGTTGGCACTGGGAACACCCCTCTCCTTTGTAGACGGGATGTTTTACAATATCATCAGGATTCATATCGAGTAATCGTAAATAGTTTGGGTCAGGATTTTCATCAACTACTTTACACTTATTGCAAATTACTCTTATAAGACGCTGTGCCATAATAGCTTGTATAGAGCTTGCTACGAGAAAAGGTTTAACACCCATATCTATAAGACGAGTAATCGCGCTCGGTGCGTCATTGGTGTGAAGGGTGCTGAAAACGAGGTGGCCTGTAAGTGCCGCCTGAATTGCGATATCTGCGACAACGCCGTCTCGAATTTCGCCGATGAGTATTATATTAGGGGCTTGTCTTAGCATTGCTCTGAGAATCTTCGAAAAAGTTAGATCTATATCGTCCCTGACCTGACACTGATTCATTCCATCGAAGTTATATTCAACGGGGTCCTCAGCAGTAATGATTTTCTTGTCCGGTTTGTTGAGTTCCTGCAATGCCGCATACAAGGTTGTGGTTTTACCACTACCAGTAGGTCCCGTAACCAAAAAAATCCCATTTGGTCTTTTGATAATCTTTTGAAAATGTTCGTAATGGTCCTGCTCAAAACCCAGTGATTCGATACCGATATTAACTGCATCAGGTCGCAGAATACGCAGTACAACGCTTTCTCCATGGTAACCCGGCAGGGCTGAGACACGAAAATCGATATCCTGACCCCCGATTTCACGTTTGATTCGGCCGTCCTGAGGAAGTCTTTTTTCGGCAATATCCATGCCGGATAGAATTTTGACTCGGGTAATCAGCGGTGCCTGCATGTTCTTGGGAATATTGTCCTTTTCAAGGCAGACACCATCGACACGGTATCGAATGCGTACTCTGTCGGTCATTGGCTCGATATGTATATCGCTTGCCCGCATATGATAGGCATTATCTATTATCAGGTTTACCAGCCTGATAATAGGGCCTTCCTGGTCGCCGCCTTCAGCCTGTGCTCGGAGCGTCTCAGCCTGTAACTCATGACCGGCCTCAGCGAGTTCAGCGGCTGTTGCATCAATACTGTGTTTTAGACGGTCATCTTCCTGCTTTTCCACTTTATCCAAAGAGTCCTGTATATAGGAACGAATTTTCACAGGATTTGCGAGGTAACACTCCAGTTCGGAATTCGAGCGAAATCTGATTGCATCCATGGTATCCAGGTCCATTGGGTCGCTAATGATGACTCTCAATTTTCCGTTATTCATACCAAGAGGTAAAACATTGTGCTTTCTTATAAGTTCTTCCGGAATAAGGTTCATTGCGTCGGATGGTATGTTAGCTTTATCTAAGTTTACGTATTTTAGGCCGAATTGCTTTGCTATTGCCTTGGTTAGAGTTTCTTCATTTATAATGCCCAGTTCAATTAACACTTCTCCGAGCCGTTTTTTTTTGCTCTTTGAAGTCTTTATAGCATCTATAAGTGCCTGCTTTTTAACCAGGCCGGCTTTAAATAGTATTTCACCCAAATGTCTGCGTGATTTAGCCATACTAACCCCGCATCTTTTCCATTTTCATAAATTTTATTATAACATATTCGATTTGGTTAGTCAATTCTTCAATCTTAATCGGAGCATGTTTAGGGCTGTTTGCGCAGCTCGAAGCCGTATGGACTCTCTATCGCCGGAAAAAATGTAGCGCTTCGTATCAAATATGTTATCGGAATCTACGATGCTGATATACACAAGGCCAACGGGTTTATTTTCGATTGCCCCTGATGGGCCGGCTATGCCGGTTATAGCAATGGCAAAATCTGTCGCAGCTTTGCGTCTTGCGCCTTGGGCCATTGCTTCGGCGACCTGCTCGCTAACAGCTCCATACTTTTCTATAACTTCTTCCGGCACACCAAGTTCCGTGGTCTTGGCAAAGTTGCTGTAAGTAACCCCGCCGTATGTAAAATACCTGCTTGCTCCAGGAATTTCAGTTATCAGCTTTGCTAAGGTGCCGCCTGTACAGGATTCAGCTACGGCAAGTGTTTTGTTCTGCTGGGCTAATTTCTCGCCCACGACTTCTGCTAAGGTCTGTTCGCCTGTGCCATATATTAGCTCTCCGAGCTTATCCTGCAGCGATTTTTTTTCTCTTTCGGCCATTTGCACGGCTTTGTTTTCATCTTCTGCGGTGGCGACAATTGTCAACGTAATTACTCCGCAATGTACTGTACAGTTGACAAGGGGATTTCTGCCTCGCTGCATAAGTGCACCGAGTAATTCAGCGATGTTCGATTCACCTGTACCGAAGCATTTTAGTTTTCGTATTTCCACTGCCTGGCCAGTAGCAAGTTTTTTTAGCTTTGGCAGAACGGATTCTTCGAACATCTGCTTCATTTCAGCCGGAACTCCCGGCAGAGCAAAAAACAATTTGCTTTTGTACTCAGCCATAATGCCGGGAGCTGTTCCAAGGTTATTCGCAAGGGCTTTAGCACCGGCTGGTATGTATGCCTGGACCTTATTTTTTTCCGACATCTTGCGTCCCCGGCTGGTGAAAAAATCCTTTATTTTTTGCAGAAGTTCGGCTTGTAATTGCAATTTTGCACCTAAGAACTTCGCCATCGCCTCGCGGGTCAAATCATCATCGGTTGGTCCCAGCCCACCGGTTGCCAGAATTATATCAGCTTCATCGGCTGCTAAATTAAACGCCCGTACAATTGAATCTATATCGTCTGTGATAATGTACGAGCCGACAACAGGTATACCAATCGAGAGTAATTTTTCACCCAGGTATGTAGTGTTGGTGCTTACCGTCTGGCCGGTGAGCAGCTCATTTCCGATATTGACAATACTCGCCTTAATCATTTTCTGCGTTTTGTTGCCTGTGGCTTTTTAATCGATTTAAACTTCGATCAGTGCTTTGACTACGCCATCGCGATAACCGGCGACCATTTCGAAGGCGTCCTGGGTTTGTTCGAGTTTGAACCTGTGC
>CAYWUO010000172.1:0-4947 GCA_964461285.1 uncultured Pirellulales bacterium | reverse complement strand
CTGAAGATTTGGATGTCTTTACGGTCCTCGATGACCCTGCCGAAGCCGTTAAAATCATCGTGGAATTCAAGGAATCCGAAGGCCGAGTCGGCATCGAACTCCCCCCCGGTATGAAAAAAATATAACTTGTCCTCCATAGCCCTTCGTAGCTTTATGCGAAGAATGGGCGTCGGAGGATCACTCGCTTAGCCCCGCCACCTGTAGGCGGGGATTATTGAGTGGGTTGTCCGTAACGAGATACGAATTGGCTTAGCGGTAATTTCGGGTTATGTAAAATTTAATCACGGATTAACACCGATAAAAAGAGTATAAGCGCATCAGTCAGAAAGTCATAAACCTAAAGTGCAATGATTTTTTTGAGAAATTCGATTGACGCTTTTTTGTTAATCGTATACTCCGGATTCAAAATCAGCTTACTAATAGTTTTTCCTTCAAACTGTGTAACTCCTCTTGAATTCCTTCCTGCCCAGTGTTTAAGAAGAATCGTTGAACGAAGTAGATCCTCTTGAAATATCGAAACTAAAACTGTATTAACGATTTTACCTGGATCAACTCCTACAAAATAAAACATAAATACCGAATTCTTTAGCGACAAAAACTCAAGTATTTTATCTAAATTGTATGCTTTTGGATTTGAACTAAGTATCATTATCTTTGTCTTAACATCTGTTTTGGTGAAGTAACTCTCAAAGATCCTTGTGTAGTCTCCAAGCTCATTTTCAGTTTTGAATTGCGGAATTCCTTTATTGTCATCTTTTAATGCAGATATTAATTCTTTCCTGAGCCGATCATTTTCTCCCGCTATAAGATATTCAATTATACGGCCTCTAACATTCACATTTTCTATTAATGCCGCTAAAAGAATTTCATTTTTGTACTTTTCTACTTTATCATCTAATTCTTTCTTTAGCGTCAGCATTTCTTCTGACGAAATAAAATCACAAGCTCTCTTAGGGGCTTCAAGAATTAGCTGCCGTGACGCCATGTCAACTTTATATTTTTTACCTGAAGGACTTATATTGTTGGTAGACTCTACTAACCTAGGCAGGTTGCCATCAAATCCAATGCATTCGTGAATATTAAATAAACGTTCTATATTCTCACCGCAATTTACGATATCTTCAAATTCCTTCATTATATCTGAACCGTTAAAACTGCCACGAATATTGTCTTCTCTGAGCTCCTGAGAACTATGGCTGATTTTCCTAAGAAATGATGAGTTGGCTAGATATAGATAATTCATGCTTGGTGTCACAAGACATACAATAAACGGTCTATCATCAAACTTTTGCAAGTGAGAAAGCGATAATACTGTATTGCTGAAATTTTTGTTTCTTGAAGAACTGAACCTAATTGCGAAATCTTTGCAGTAAAATACAGACTGATCCTTTACAAGCTTGAATCTATTTACAACAAGTTTGGATAACTTTCCCTTGTCGTTAATCCCATTATTATTGTTGATTAACTCTAAGAGTTGCTTGAGAGGTGTTTTCATCGAACAGCTCTAATATTTCAGTTTTTGGTTTATTTTTTGGTTGAACGCTAAGACTGTTTCGTTCCCAAAACACACCATTAGTATAACCTTGGATAGTTTTGTTTTCTCTGGCAAGTTGCAGACGCTTTTCTGCCAAACAGCAGTACTCCTGGTTGAGCTCAATACCTGAAAAATGTCGATTTAATTTTCTCGCTACAACAACCGATGTGCCGCTACCAAGAAACGGATCAAAAACAAAGTCTCCAGGTCGCGAACTCGCAAGCACAAGTTTTGCAATTAGTTTCTCTGGCTTCTGAGTAGGGTGTTCGGTATTCTCCGGCATCGACCAGAAAGGGATAGTAATGTCGGACCACAAATTGGAAGGATGTGTGAGTCGGTAGTTTCCATTTTGGGATTCTTCCCAATCCTTAGGTTTTCCATCATGTGACCGATAAGGTGCGACCACTCGTCTTTTCAGCTTTACGGCGTCAACGTTGAAGTAATACTCATCGCTGCATGTACAAAACCAGATGTCCTCCGTGTTGTTCTTCCAGTTTGCTCTGGCACCTCTTCCCTTTTCTCGTTCCCAAGTGATTCTGTTTCGAACATGAAAGTTCCGATCGAGAACCGGAAATATGAGATTTGATGTTTTCCAATCACTACAAACATAAATTGACGCACTTGGTTTAAGAAGTGTCTCAAAAGAGGTTATAATATCTTCAAACCACGACTCATAGTCCTTTTCTTGCTTAGATCGGAATAAGTGTCCATTGTAGTTCTTCGTTAGGTTGTAAGGAGGATCAACGATAAGCAAATCGATGAATCTTTTGGGAAGAAAACACCTAGCCTCGGTGAAATCCTGATTAATGATCCTGTCAGTAATGTGCTGAACGCTTACTGAAGCAGAGAGTTTCAGAAGAGACTTTGACAACGCAGCAATCTCCGCTTCAGTGCATATAAGTGTTCTATTTCTTGGTGCTCGTTGTTTCATACGATTCACCATACCTAACATAGTAATAAACATCACTTTTCATTAAAATTTAGACCACAAAAGGGAATATGTCAACATCTTTGCATGTCTGTCCAAGAGTTTTTATCCTGTTGTCCCGTCTAAAAATCCGCTCCTCCCCAAGAACCTTAATAAATCCTCCTACGAAACACCAAAATAACAATCAATAACCGCCTGATTCTTCCTCTCCGAAGATGCTCACAAGATTTTACATCGATTTTGGTTAATTTAGCAAGTCAAATTTTTTTCTTATCCGCTAATGGTTAGCCTATAACGAGTTGCGGAAATAACTGCTTTTTTTCTCAAAAAATCCCACTTTTAATTTTCCTTATTCGAAATCATCTATCATCTCTGTTTTAAATAAAGTCAGCTTATCAAAAAGACCAACAAAGTTGGAATTGTGGACGAAGGCGATATTCTATGACAAAGCTTGCTTTAGGAGTAGAATTTGCCGAGAACACCAAGCTGGCTAAATCTCTCTGTGTTCTCTGCGGGCTCTGTGGCTAAAAATAATTAGTGAATATTCGTGTCAATTCGTGGATTAAATTTTCTCAAAAAATGTTAGATTTTTATTGAACAAATAGGAGAAGTTTGGTATAATGTTGATATTGGGGGAGGCCCGAAATCCGGGCTGCGGAGACCCGCAAGTCAAATTTAATCGTTAGTTAATGTATATTCAGGATTAGCGAGATATATGAAAAGAGCCGGCATACTTGATACAAGTAAGCAGTTCCAAGTCAACCATAGTTCTAAGTTAATGTATACCAAGGATTAGCCAATAATGTATTCCGAGTTAAATATCAAGCGTTTAGAAACTTATGGCTTTGCCGAGGCTGAATTACTTATAAATCCGAGCAATCTGTATCAAAGGATAATTTGTGCCCCAGACAGTCAGCTTAAGGATAAGTCAGATTTTCTGACTTTGTGGACGAAGGCGATATTCTACGACAAAGCTTGCTTTGTGAGTAGAATTTGCCGAGAACACCAAGCTGACTGGCTCTCTGCGTTCTCTGTGAGCTTCGTGGTTAAAAATAATTCGTGCCTTAGTGTCTTTGTGGCTAAAATCCGTGTAAATCCGCGTAATCCGCGGTTGAAATATTATCAATCAATTATGACCTTTTATGCAAAACAAACCCAATTTTAAAAAAAGTCAAATGTTCATAACCGTAGTTACGACAAGGAAATACAATGAAAAATGGACAATGGACACTTGGTCAAAACAAACCCAAACAAACCCAATTTGCTTAGAAATCAGGTGTGCGCATGTTTTGTCATAATAAAGAGTTATGAAACTGACATTGATTTTTGGCTTAAAAATCCCAAAGCCAAAACAAAGCCAATTTCCAAAACGACGAAATGAACATAAGTTATTGTTATACAATGAACTACGAACAAATAACTATGAACGATGCAAATAAAAACAAACCCAATCAAACCCAATCAAATTCAGAGGGTTTTGGTATGGCTTATAGTGAGAAGGTTCAAAGATTGTGGGAGATGACCAATCCCTGCATACTCTGTCCGCGAAAGTGTAAAGTCAATCGAAATAAGGGGCAAATCGGATTCTGCGGTATTACTGCTCTGCCGGTCGTCAGTTCTGTCGGTCCACATTTCGGCGAGGAAAGCGTCCTTGTCGGCAGTGGCGGGTCGGGCACAATATTTTTTACCGGCTGTAACCTCGGCTGTATCTTCTGCCAGAATTTCGATATCAGCCATCTTCGCCACGGCCACCAAGTTACTGTTGAGCAATTAGCTCAATCTATGCTCGACTTGCAAAATTACGGATGCAGTAATATCAATTTCGTTACTCCCACGCACGTTATCCACGCTATTGTTGCGGCCCTTGAATTGGCCAGAAAAGAAGGCCTGACACTACCGACCGTTTATAATACCGGCGGATATGACTCGGTCGAAACACTCAAATTACTTGATGGCTACATCGATATTTTTATGCCGGATATGAAGTATTCGGATTCCAAAGTTGCAAAGCAGCTTAGCTCAGCGCCGGATTACCCGCAGATAAATCTTGCTGCTGTGAAGGAAATGCACCGCCAGGTCGGCGATTTACAACTGGATAAAGGGCTGGCCACGCGCGGGCTTTTAGTAAGGCATCTGGTTTTACCGGAGAACCTGGCTGGAAGCTTTGAGATAATTGATTTTTTAGTGCAGGAAATTAGCCCCAAAACGACAATCAATATAATGAACCAGTACCGCCCCTGCTACAAAGCCGGCTCTCACCCTAAAATAAACCGCCGACCCACCTCCGAAGAATTCACCTCCGCCCGACAATACGCCCTGAAAAAAGGCCTGAATGTACTTCCGTAACTACTCGCTTGTATACTACTCCAAAGCTAATACTCCTCAACGCCCTCTTCTTCCATCCCTTCGTTTGGCTCGTTTGGCTCCACAGGTATCTCTCCACCCGGCTGCTCTTCCATCTCCATCTCTTCCTCATCCTCATTGA
>CAYWUO010000171.1:0-4958 GCA_964461285.1 uncultured Pirellulales bacterium | reverse complement strand
CCTGCATGGGACCCGGCCATAAATCTGATTATTTACTAAGGACTATATACTGCACTCCAATATACACGCAGTATAACAAAGAACGCAATAATTTCCACAAAAACATTTAAATTGGCTTTTTTTACAACCCATATCAAAACTTAGCTGCATGTTCATTATTGACAATTCACATAAGAGCGATATAAAGTAGGCAACAGCAGGCAGAACTGGTGCCTTGCGAACCGTAAGATATAAGAATAACAAGTGATAAACTATGATTAAACACTATAGGAGTCTATAATAATGGACGCCGGGATATTTAAGGCATACGATATAAGGGGCATTTATGGCGAGCAGCTCAACGAAGACGATGCATGGAAGATTGGCTGTGCCACAGCCAGATTTTTGAGGTCACTGCTTAGCGGCTATGAGCGTGGGCAGACAAATGCCCAGGCACTATGTGTCGGTAGAGATATGAGAACGCACAGTAAAGCTCTTGCAAAGGCCCTTATAGAAGGTATCAATTCCACCGGTGCAAACGTAATCGATATAGGAATGATTGATACGCCGCAAATGTACTTTGCAATCAATCATCTGGGCACATGCGGCGGAGTGCAGGTAACGGCATCACATAACCCGGCCAAATATAACGGCTTTAAGATATCCGGCCAGTATGCCAGGCCGGTAGGCGTTGATACGGGCCTGAAAGATATAAAACATATTGCGACGGCACTACTGCACACGAAGGGGAGAGTTACCGGCTCTGTCAAAGAGGTAGATTTAACTGCTAAATATAAAAATCACGTTCTTAAGTTTTTACACCCGAATATCAAAAAACTAAAAATAGCCATCGACGCCTCGAACGGTATGGCGGGAAAGATGGTGCCGGCGATATTCAGCAAGCTGCCGATAGAAATTATCCCCCTCAATTACGAGCATACCGGCAAGTTCAAGCATGAGCCGAATCCACTCATTGAAAAAAACCTGGCACAACTGAAAAAAACAGTAAAAGCAAAAAAGGTTGACTTTGGCATCTGTTTCGACGGAGATGCAGACAGGTTGATGATGGTCGACGAGAAAGGCAAAACCATCGGCTGTGATTTGTTGACGGCTTTGATGGCTGCATATTTTTTAAAGCAAAGTCCGAAGTCGGCAATCGTTTATGATTTGCGCAGCAGCTGGGCTGTAGTAGAAGAGGTTCTCAAAAACGGCGGCACACCGCGCAGAGAGCGAGTGGGACATGCCTTTATGAAAAAGGCAATGAGAGATTCGCATGCTATATTCGGCGGAGAAGTCTCCGGGCACTTCTACTATCGGGATAATTATTGCACCGATTCGGCTATGATTACTTTTGTGCATGTGTTAAATATAATCAGCGAAGCCAATATACTCATCAGCGAGCTAATCAAGCCGTTGCGAAGATACTACAACAGCAGCGAGATAAACTTCAAGGTAGAGGATAAGCAGGGCAAGATGAATGAGCTTGCTAAAAGATACAGCGACGGCCAAATCGATAATCTTGACGGTGTAACTATTCAGTATAAAAACTGGTGGTTCAATTGCCGGTCGAGCAATACCGAACCGCTGCTGCGGCTAACCGTGGAAGCCAAGAGTAAAGAGCTGCTTGACGAAAAGCTGGCAGAAATCGAGAGCCAGCTTGGCAGGCCGGTGTGACATATCAACCTGCGATTTACGAGTTGCGATTTGCGAATGAGGACAGGAGAGGATTACATCGCCTGGAATGACAAGGGGAGATAATAATGGAGATATACACAAAAACATATCAGACGCCAAATGGTCTGGTCGAAGGCGTACAAGCTAAATGGTCCGGATTCAATATTTTATTGGTGGCCGGCAGCAAGGGCTTTCTTGCTTGTCCGGCTATCGATGCAGAGGCGTGCCGGAGCTACGGAGTCGCCGCGGCAATTGTGGAAAGTACGCCGGATAATCCCATCGGTACACTGGAGCGTTTTGCAGACAGGAAAGTAACAAAGGCAAACTCGAAGGCCAAAGAACTCGGCATAGAGGAAGGTATGGATGTTAGTGACGCCTTTACGCTTATAGCATGAAGTTCTGAAAGGAAGGGAAATTATGAAAGCCGCAAAGTTTTATTTAATTTTGGCAGTCGTTACCGGAATTTTATATGTTCCTGCCCTGGGCCAAATAGAGCCGCCCGAGCCCGAATATCAACCTCTACTGATTGGCCGGGCTAATCCTGCTCTAACCGGGATAGATAACTTACACGTCACTATTATTCACTCCAACGAAGAACCAAATGCCCTTAATTGGGAGAAATTAGAAGACCAGGTAAAAAACAAACTAAACAAAGCCGGCATTAAAGTTTTCTCTCCCGAGCCGGGAGTTATGTATAAATTGCCTATCTGGCCCGAACTAAAGATTCGCGTTGATATGCTCAAACTCGAACAAACCAAACAATACGTATTTCACATTCAAACACTATTAGCTAAAAGTACCTATGTGCAGGTAAAACCGACAATTCGCCAAAAAGCCGATGTGTGGAAGACCGAGCCGGTAATGCAGATTGCTTCCATACAAAACACACCCACCTCAGTGACCAATATCGTTTTGGAACACACCGATGTCTTTATCGATGCCTGGAGGGCAGCCAATCCGAAAGGTATCCAGCCTGTCGATGCCAATGCTATTGGTATAAAGCCGGCCAGGCAAATTAAAGCTCCCACTGAACAAGTTCCAACTGAAAATTTCTATATTGCATCAAAGAACAGCAAGGTCTTCCATAGGCCGGATTGTCGCTGGGCAAAGAAGATAGCGCCGAAAAATCTTGTGCGTTACAAAACCAGGGAAGATGCTGTAAATGACGGCAAAAGGCCCTGCAAGATGTGCAAGCCGTAAATGTCTTCTATTAGAAAAAATTCGAATAGTAGATGGAACTGTTTACAATCGTAATAATAGCTGTTGGTCTGGCGATGGATGCCTTTGCTGTCTCCATTGTCAGCGGGGCTGCGTATAAACAATTGAAACTCAGGCATACTTTGCGATTGGCTATTTTCTTCGGCGGTTTTCAGGCGTTTATGCCATTGGTCGGCTCTCTGGCAGGGTTGAGTTTAAAAAAATACACAGCCGGTTTTGACCACTGGATTGCCTTTGGTCTTTTGAGCGCTGTCGGGATAAAAATGATTTACGAGTCGTTCAAAATCGGCTCGGCAGAGAAGAATCTTGACCCATCCAATATCTTTATCTTACTGGCCCTCTCTGTCGCCACGAGTATCGACGCTTTGGCTGTAGGCGTTACGCTATCACTTATTACAAGCTCCATCATTATCGCGGTAATAATAATAGGCATAGTAACTTTTGCTTTGTCATATCTTGGGGTATTTATCGGCAGGAAGGTCGGGCACATCTTCGAGAACAAAATCGAAGCCCTCGGCGCCGCTATTCTCATCGGCCTCGGCGTAAAAATACTCATCCAGCATCTTTTCTTCTAAAGTGCGGTAATTACCTCCTTGCAAAAAACTTGATTTTTGTTATAGATAATATGCTAAGAATACACACGCTAACGGATTTAATCAAAGCGGCTTAGCAAGGGCTCTTATGGCAAAAACAGCCAAGGTAAAAAACTGGAAAAAGTTAACGGATGAGGAAATCCTGCAGATGCGGGTTAGAAACCTCGGCCTGCAAATTCACGGTTCTCGTATCGAACCGCTTTTAGAGAAACTCTATGAGGAGCTTGCTTCGAAAGGTATCACTTTTCACCCCCCCTGCTACCTTGCAGATGAGTGGCTTTGCCCTGACAAACAGCCCATCATCGGTATCCCGTTTTTCCTGGCATACCCTCGACTAAAAAATATTGAAAAGAAGATGATGTTTGAAGTGGAAGGCGGTACGGAAAAATCCTTCATGAAGCTTTTAAGACATGAGTGTGGGCACGCATTGAACTACGCATACGAACTTTATAAGCGGACTCGATGGCGGGAATTGTTCGGCAGATTCTCAGACAAGTACTCCGAGAGCTATTACTATCAGCCCTATTCCAGGCGATTCGTTATTCACCTTAAAGACAATTATGCCCAGGCCCACCCCGATGAGGACTTCGCAGAGACCTTTGCAGTCTGGCTTACCCCGAACAGCCGCTGGCAGGAAAAATATAATGGCTGGCCCGTAATTAAGAAATTACGTTATATCGATAATCTGATAAAAAAGCTCAACAACACAGAGCCGATAACTACTGCAAAAGGAAAACCCCCGTGGTCGGCTTCGCGAATGACCTCCACGCTCGCCGGATTTTACGATAGAAAGAGAAAATTACTCGGAAGCAGCTTCCAGGGCTACTATGATGATAGCCTGAAAGAACTGTTCAAAACAAAACATCCCGACCCACCTGCGACCAGGGCATCTGACCTTCTTCGGTCATACCGTCGCCGGATTACAGACAACGTTGCAAGGTGGACCGGACACCGAAAATATGACATCCACCAGCTCGTCAGTAGAATAATTCTTCGCTGTGATGCGCTTGATTTATATATCAAAAGTAGTGAGACTGACGACATAATAGCCGTAACTGTGCTGCTTACAGCTATCGCAAGAAATACCTTTAGAATCAGAAGAAGGCAAAGGCGCTAATGAAACAAAAATTAAATATCACCGTTCTGGTTGACAAATGGACAATACCCAGCCAGGACCCGAATTTCGAGCAAATGCCAAAAGAGCCCACCACAGAGCATCATGTCATCCAGATACTTCGCGAGCTTGGCCACAACGTATCAATCCTCGGCCTTGGAGATGATATAACAATCATTGTAACCACACTTGGCAGGGACAAGCCCGATATCGTCTTCAACCTTACCGAGCAGCTTGGTGGAGACCGTAGCATGGATATGAACATCGCCGCAGTGCTGGAAATGCTTGGCATTCCCTATACTGGCTCCGGTCCTGTGGGACTGATGTTAAGCCGGGACAAAGGACTATGCAAGGAGCTGCTCACTCAGCATAGAATACGT
>CAYWUO010000170.1:0-4972 GCA_964461285.1 uncultured Pirellulales bacterium | reverse complement strand
CAAGCACAAAAGGCCATTTTCGAAATATAGTGTCCCAGTTGGTGGCGCAACTCTTTGACAATTCTACTACTCTTACCAACAGATTGAAAATAAGCCTCCGCACGCGTTATCGCATCTCCACAGCACGCCGCAAAGCCATCATTGCAATCGATAGAAACTCGCTGCAGCTCTGGGCTACGGTCGAATACCGCAAGGGGTTCATTAATATATGCAAAGGAGGTTTCAAAAGCTAAACGTAAACATAATCTGACGTCCTCATGACGTTTAACTCGTTCGTCAAAGCAACCCATGCGGCACAAAAGATCTCGCTCAACTATCAGCGTTGACAAGACCTTGTGCCCAGAATAAAAAAAAAGCAAGTCAAAAGGCTCATCAAAAACTTTTCCCTCATAATTATAATCTTCGCGACCTAGATTTTTTGATAAAACATCCTCGTCTCCAGAATTCCAGATAATGTTCGTATAGCTTACTTTTGCACTGCTGCTGGTTAATATCTCCATCTGCCGCGACAGCTTCTCCGGCAACCATGTATCATCAGAATCAAGAAATGCTATCCATTTCCCATGTGCCGCCCGGATACCTGTATTTCTTGCAGCAGCCTGCCCGGAGTTTTCCTGATATATGTATGTAATCCTATCTTTATACGAAGCAAGTACCTGACGAGTATCATCGATAGAGCCGTCATCAACCACTATGATCTCGCAGTTCGGATATGTTTGCTGCAACACGCTATCAACCGCTCTCGTTACAAGTTTAGACCGGTTATATGTAGGAATTATCACAGAAACACTCCTTGAATTCGCCCTGTCACTGGCTTGCGATGTACCGCTTTTTCCCTCAATCACGTTTTTCACTTGAACATCTCCATGCAAAGCTTCGATTTCGCAAAGTTAGCTGACTACACACTGTCCTGCATTCCAAACACACTGCTAAATTTTATCCTTATCACTTTTTTCTAAATAAACCGAACCAGCCGTCTGTTAGACCAATCACTCCCGCACTTATTCTAAAAAGCAACGAAGCAAACCGGTCCTCACACTTAGCAATCAGCGGATGCCCCCTGAGATAACACGCATGAGACTGGCTAGGTCTCAATCTCGATCTCCCTCGTTGTATTTTGAGAGTTTCGAGTCTGTTTCGAGATATATATTGAATTTTTGGCTTTTCAGCAACAAAAGCCTGTTCAATTGCCTGCGGCGTATAGGGCCTAATGTGGTCAAAATCATCATAAAAATTAGGCGACATAAACGGTGTCGCTATCAGAAGGAAGCCTCCCGTGCAGAGATAGTCTAAATAGTCGTCAATAAACTGTAATAGACTCGAAGGAGGAAAGTGTTCGATCACCTGAGACATTATTATAATATCGTATTTAATTGATGTCTTTTCGAACTCTTGGGTCGTCAGACAATTCAATCCCTTGCGTCTACAATAATTAACCATCATCGAGTTTATATCCACGCCAGTCGCCTTGAACTTTTTCTCATTCAGTAATTCCAGCATATCTCCATATCCAGTTCCCACGTCCAGAACCTCTGGACTTTGCGGTAAATCTAACGCCTCAATCATTGTTAAGATTTGCTTTTTATCACTTGCTCGTGCCATTTATAAGCCCTCTTTTGATGTACTGTTAGGCTACATGCAGCAATATATTAGCTTCATTATAAGATTATGATTTTTTAAAAGGACTAATTATTAATTTCAAACTTGTCCTTATATTTTCCAGGACGGTGCGACCTGCGGGCAGTACCAGATATGCTGCAAGGTAGACTAAAACAGCAGCCAAAAAGGAAATCAGAAGAGCCAGCCAATCTGCAAGCGGAATGCAGTAATGAAATATGATCCTGCTCACAAAAACCATTATTAATGCTGCTATGCACGGTAGAAAGATAGACTTGAAGAAATCACTGACAAAGATAGGAGTTCCTCTTAAACTATAAAATAACACTGGGACTAAAAGTAAATAACTACCAACAGTATACCCAAACGCCACACCCGTTGCCCCCCACGGCAAACCCACAGAAAAAGATATCATGTAAGAAATAGATGAAAAAATGCCCATTCTGAAATACCTTTTATCATAGCCCGATGAGATCATGACCATTGCAACTGTACCCAGTACGGGCTGTATCACAGCAGCAAAAGCCAGAATAGTGAAAATTGGGGCAGCCTGCTCCCACTGGGGACCAAGAACCAGCATGATAATGTTATGCGAATATGCACAAAGCAAAATAGCCATAGGAACGGTTACAAACGCAAGCAATTGCACCATCTTTAAATAATAGTTTCTATAACGTTCGGGGTCTCCCTGAAGTCGGCTAAGCCCCGGCAAGCCTACACTTACCAGCGGGCTGCGAATTTGCCTTATAGGCAGCATTAAAAGCCCGTAAGCCTTGCTGTAATAACCAAGCGCAGAAGAACCCACGAACTTTCCTATCAATATATTGTCAGCATTTCTGGAAAAGTAATTGACGATGTTGTAGCCGGTTATATTGCCGCCGAAACCGAGCATTTCCCTTACGCCGACTCCTCTCCTCGGCCTACCCGGCAGCCAGGGAAACGCTATCCATTTACCAATAGCCCCTACTACAGCCATCGTGATATGCATTATAACCAGTGACCAGTAGCCAGCGCCTGAAACTCCCGCTACAATAGCAGCCCCCACGCCGACTGCCATCGAAACAACTTCCACTATGCCTATAGCGAAAAACCGCATATGCCGCTGCAGCATTGCATGGTGCTGAATTGCCAGCCCGCCGAAGATAAAAGGAAGGCCTAAAGTCATTGTAACAAGCGTCAAACGCGGGTCATCATAAAACCACGCTACAGCCGGGGCCAAACCAATAACAACAGCGGCTATTAAGAAACCCAGCCCCATATTAATCCAGAAAAGAGTGCTTATCTGGTCGTTGTTAATCTTGGCCTTCTGAACTGTTGCAGTAGAAAGCCCCAAGTCGCTGAACATCATCGCAAAGCCGGTAACTGCCGTTACCATCGCGATAAGGCCAAAATCAGCAGGAGTCAGAAGCCTTGCCAAAACAACAGTAGAGCCGGTTTGTAGGACAAATTTACAGCCCTGCGAAAAGACGGTGATCGCGCCGCCACGGACGGACCGACCCTTCAAATCAGTCTTCAAATATTCAGTATCAAAAAACCCGTTTGACTTTTCTTCACTAACCAAGCTCAATTTCTCTTTTCCTATTGAGAGATTTTCCATCTTTATTTAAGGCAGTGTATCTATTTCGAATGTTTATCTTAGACTCCGTCCCCGTGGGTAGCATTGAAAAAATTAACGTAACCTCCTATGTTAGTATTACTTATGATGCTATAAATAATGCCTTTTTTCGGCGGTCTATTGCCGATTTATTTCGAAAGCGTTATGGACAGTGCTAATGTAATCGGCTGCTCTAACTTTGCTGTTTTTATCGGGGAGATAATCGAGTATTAGATCTGTCATGTCTTTAGCTGCTGTCCGGACGGAGTTTTCCGAAACTGAACTAATCTGAACCTGTGCCACATATCGAGTTGGATCAAGAGTAAGATTAGGTCTTCGGCTAAGTGACCTGGTAAAATCATTTTCGTTAGTAGAAATTTGGCCATTAAAGATATAGAAGTTCAAAACGACCGTCCCATTATTCATCGGAGCGGGTTTGTGAAATCGATGTATCAAACAGATTATCTGATTATTAGCCCGGGAAATGAATTGTGATTGTTCAGTATCGTCATGGATCCAGCCATTTCCTGGATAACACACCCGAGGGCGGTGACCTAACATGCCGGAGGGTCGAGATGAGCAATATACAACATAAACATCTACCCAGTCTTTAGTTGTTGAATTTACGTATCTTCGACTCAAAAAGTCATCCGCAAAGTTCCTCTCCATATATTCTTTTGTGGTATTAGGAATGGTAAGATTTTTGCCAATCCAGTTACCAATCTGTGATGGGAAAGCGCTTAGTGGCACTGGTAAGCTTATAGGGCTATCAATGATAAGTTGTAGGCGAGAAGCAAGAACCCTATATGCCACACCAGATGATATTAACAGCAGAACAGTTAAAAACAAAACCAAGCATACTGTAACTTTTCCTGTTTTTGCACACAGTGAACAGTATGCTTTAGAGGGTTTATCTAAATACATTAGTCTAATCAGGTACATCAATGAGCATAGCTCCAAAGTAGTATTCTAAAGCTATTGTTGACCGTCATTAATCCGTATTTGGTCAAATCACCCTTGGAAGGAAATTTGGAATGGCCTCCTCCTTGGGCATTACTGATAACAATAATCTAACATAATTATTGTTAGTTTGTCTTTTTGTCAAGGGAAAATTTTGGAAAAAATAAAAATACCGTAATTTTACGGATAAGCCCCCAAACACTAAAAGTTATTTGAAAGTTAAGTTTTCTTACCTAATATCTGTTATTTTAGTTCTTATTTATTATCCATAGACTTCTTAACCGTTGTGATAGGGAGTAAGTTTATCTCAATCAAGGGTAATCCTGTTATATCAATTATTGCGGTTGGTGAGGTTAATTTAGCGTAACCTAAGCTGTGAAAGAGGCTTGTGAAGATAGTAGGAAGATGTTAATATAATCAATATATTAGTTATAGTTTACTTATTTTAGCTAAATTGAATAATTGAGATGGAAATTCATTATTTTTTTTATTACATTGTATGTTGGATTTTTATAAATCCAGCAAAAAAATATTTGTAAACTCAAAGTAGATAAAGAAAATTTGTTCACCTGCATCCGAATCGATTCTTAACGCAAAAATCTTTGATTTTATAGGTTTATACAGGGGTTGAGATGCAGGGCGGCAGCATCGAGGGAAAGGACGTTTTTGCTGAGGACAGTTTTGAGAAAGCTGGGTTAGTCCTATAAAAAGGAAATTACGGCTATATCTGTCCTTTTTCCTTCTTATGTGTTGGGACTATATTCTTCTTTTTCGTTAATAAATTAGTTTAGTTTTTCGATG
>CAYWUO010000169.1:0-4974 GCA_964461285.1 uncultured Pirellulales bacterium | reverse complement strand
CGCAAATTAGCATATATCGCAGGACACCTGACCCATATTGCAGCCGACCAGATAATTCATCCTGTCGTAAACAAAGTGGCTGGGCCTTACTACCGAAGCGGAGAAAATCGCAGGGAACATCGCCAGTGCGAGGTCTTTCAGGATTACTTTCTCTACCAGGAAGTGTATCGCGAGGAGAAAAAATTCGGGGCAAAATATGACTTTCTTGAGCAGAAATTTCACAAATGGATAGACTGCGTAAAAGGACCAACATTCCGTAACAGCGAGGACTGGTTTCGTTACTTTTTGCAGCGCGGCTTTATAGAAACCTACGGCTCAAGCCCCTCGGAAAAAGTAGTCGAGAACTCAGCCGATAACCTGTTGCTGATGCTGAGAATATGTCTGATACGTGGGCCATATAAGGAAGCGGCAGAAGATTATCACGAAAACGGCAGCGAGGCAGGGATGTGCAGGAAATATATAAAAGATGTGGATTACCTCGAATACTGGCGAGTTGCGGTGGAACTATCGGCGATATATCTTCAGGCATTATATGAAGTATATTTCGTACTGAAAGAGGGAAAGGATTTTACCGAGCAGCACAAACAGCGTTTTCTAAGAATCGTTAGCGATGCGGATCTTTCCTGCCCATTGGAGCAAGATATCTTAGAGAAGGCCAAAAAAGCACTCGAAGACAAAGAAAGTATGGAGCCGGCCATTGAAAGCCATTTAACACCACTTTTGATAAAATCATAGTTTATCACCAAGAACAAAAGTGTCAGAGATATAGTAAAAGCATAGCTCGCGAAAAAGTCATCGAATTCCGATACTGTCTAATCTATCATGCAGTTTTGCAATTTTCAAAGAGCTATTAGATAAACGAGTGTCCCTAATTATTCCCGAACTTAAAAGTCGAAGATAGAAGAGGATAAAGCAATAATAATCCGAGTAGTGTTATCCCTACAACGACTTGATTTGTCTCATCGGGCTTCCTGTAAACAACAAAATCAAAATACCAGTCAGCTACATAGTAGACCACAAGTGCAAAAGGAACCATCTTCCAAAACCACTTTCCCTTAGGCTTAAATTCGAATGTCCAAAGAAGCATAGATATAAGTCCTGGAACAATAGCAACTATGCTAAATATTAACATCCATAAGGGATAACTTTGGATTTTCAAATCACTCCTAAAACTGGCCACACTAATGGCAGCCATAAAAATAATATAACAAACACTTAAGAACTGTTTCATATAGTACTTCCTCAGCTCAAATCCAATAAAGATATCTATTTATTTACACCCCTATCTTCCAGCCAACATCCGGAATTAGGGTCAAATAAATACCTTGTTTTACCTACTATGGCCTTC
The DNA here is from genome assembly GCA_964461285.1 of uncultured Pirellulales bacterium. Taxonomy (GTDB): domain Bacteria; phylum Planctomycetota; class Phycisphaerae; order Sedimentisphaerales; family Anaerobacaceae; genus CAZBWE01. The sequence continues at coordinate 3,626 of CAYWUO010000169.1, read as the reverse complement.
ATTTTTTTAAGGCTGAAAGAGTCAACAATTTGCCAGTTACTGTTAATAAATATGGAGCGAGAAATACGATTTCCATTACTATCAGTCACAACTTTAAAATCAAAACAACCATTAAAATCCAAGTCTACAAAAACATCACCGACCGGTTTACCTTTTCTACAATTGCTATAGGATGCCTTTCCCCACTTACGAGGAAAGTTCGATGGTTCCAGAGTCAAAACAGGCTCATCTTTATTCTTTAGCAGAGACACAGTACTAATCCTGTCATTTACATCTTTAGATATCATAAGAAACGGGGCACCATCCTTGGTCATCCAAAGTATTTGGTCGGCCTTCTGATAAAAGTCAACAGGCACTTCTTCGCCCTCAGAAATTACAGGTTTTTGTGCCCATATTTCTATATCACCGAAAGTTTTGTGTACGCTTGTTAGTTTATTAGCATATCCCAAACGAACATTAACTATACTTACAGCAAAATAAACAATGACGACAGTAACCATTCCTAGAAAAAAAGCACTGGCTATACTCATATTTTTAAACTTCATGTTTTTCTCCAATGAGCCAAGGTTTATTCTTATACGGAGATTAGTAGTGGTCTCCTTCCTCTTCTTCTGCTTTTTATTATTGCATCGCCGTTCGGATCAATCCCTAACAGTATTATCAGCAGATTTTCTGCAATATCAATGCTAATCTCACTGATGGGATTTTAACATATTTGTGGAAAAAATCAAAGTGTTCAATAATTCTTGATTTCGGGTGGTAGAAGGCGTAGAGTATTGTTATGGAAACTAAGGTGAAGGTAATTTACCGGCCGGATAGGTCAACCAAGCGCACTCAGCCGATATTTACAGCCAAAGTGCCGGCTGGATTTCCCTCGCCGGCGGCGGACTACGAAGAAAACAAGCTCGATTTGAACAAGCACCTTATCAAAAATGCAGCGGCGACATTCTTCGTCAGGGTTACGGGCGATTCTATGCTCAAGGCGGGGATTCATGACGGCGACCTCTTAGTCGTTGACCGAAGTATCGAGCCGAGGGATAAAAACGTGGTTATAGCCGTTATTAACGGCGAGCTAACAGTAAAAAGAATCCGCATAAGAAAAAACAAGCTGACGCTCGAAGCTGAAAACGATAACTACCAGAGCCAGGAAATCAACGAAGAGATGGAATTCGAGGTCTGGGGGGTGGTGACCAACGTAGTACATTCGCTATGAAAAACATATTTGCCCTTGTTGACTGCAATAATTTTTACGTCTCCTGTGAGCGGGTATTCGACCCGAGCTTAGAGTCAAAGCCGGTAGTGGTGCTTTCCAATAACGACGGCTGTGTGGTATCGAGGTCGAATGAAGCAAAACGACTCGGGATTAAGATGGGGGTCGCTTTTTTTGAGATTAAAAAAGAAGCCGAAAGTAATGGAGTAGAGGCACTATCATCAAACTATACACTCTATGCAGATATGTCACGCAGGGTGATGGAGACGCTTTATCATTTTACGCCTGAGATTGAGGTGTATTCGATTGATGAGGCGTTTTTGAATCTTGCAGGTATGGGCGATGAACTGAGAGAGTACGGCAGAAGAATCAGAGAGACTGTGAAAAAGTGGACGGGAATACCGGTTTCCATCGGCATCGCAGAGACAAAAACGCTGGCAAAGATAGCCAACAGGATTGCCAAGAGGTCAGCCGAGACAAATGGCGTCTTCGAGCTCAGGAATAAGGCCGACATAGAAAAAGCACTTGCACAGACCAAAGCAGAGCACATCTGGGGCGTTGGAATAAAGACTTGTATCAAGCTGAAAAAAGCCGGGATAAAAACCGCACTTGACCTTCGGGATGCGGATATAGATTGGATTAGGCAGCGCTTCGGCATTGTGGGAGTGAGAACGGTCTATGAATTACGTGGTATGTGCTGTTATGAATTAGAAGAAGAGCCGCCTGCGAAAAAGGGTATTACCGTATCTCGAACATTCGGCAGAAAGGTAGAGGCAATCGAGGAGCTTAATGAGGCGGTGGCCAGTTATGTTGCCAGAGCCGGTGAGAAACTCCGCGAGGAAAAAACAGCAGCCGGAGCAATGACGGTTTACATGATGACCAGCCGATTCGTGAAAAAACCGAAGAGATATTTCAATTCGCATACGGTCAAACTTCCAACCGCCACAAGTTACACACCGGAGCTAATCGACTACGCGATGAAGTGCGTTGAAAGATTGTATCGAAAAGGATTTTTATACAATAAAGCAGGTGTCATTCTCGGTGAGCTTGTGCCGCAGGACCGTGTTCAGGGCAATATGCTCGATGAAGTCGACAGGCAAAAATCTAAAAGATTGATGAAGGCGGTTGACACCGTCAATATGAAATTGCCCGACGCACCATTGATATGGGCAGCGGAAGGGATAGAACAACCCTGGCGAACAAAATTTAAAAAGCGCTCAAAAAGATACACCACCAGCTGGGATGAATTGGCTGAGGTGCAGTAGCTCAAGGGAGATAACTTTCCGGATATGAAATGGAAGGCAAAATTAATATAGGTATAGCAGGCTGGTCTTATCCGGACTGGAAAGGGATTGTTTATACCCAGCCAAAGATTGACCAGCTCGAATTTGTCAGCAGGTTTGTTGATTGCATCGAAATTAACAGCACATTCTATCGGCCTCCGCTTGAAAAAACCACGAAATCGTGGCTCCAAAGAACTTCCGAAAAAAAGGATTTCTTCTTTACAGCTAAATTGCACCGGGACTTTACACACGAAGGCAAAATCGACGCTGAAATGGTAAGACAATTTCATACGGGCCTTGAGCCGATGCTCGAAGAGAATAAGTTAAAACACCTGCTGGTTCAATTCAGATACGATTATGACGACAAAAAAGAAAACAGGCAGCATTTGACCAAAATAGTAGAGAGGTTTTCCGATGCATTTAATATAACTGTGGAGGTAAGACATAAATCGTGGCAGGAGAAAGAAGCACTGAAATTTTTAGAGGGGCTCGGTATCTCGGTATGCAATCTTGATTATCCGACAACCTGGAATTCGTTCGATATGCAATATTGCACTGTCGGTAAGAACGGCTATTTCAGAATGCACGGCAGAAACGAAGAGAAATGGTTCGATAAAAATGCGGGCAGGGATGAGACTTATGATTACTACTATGATAAAAATGAGATTGCAGAAATAAAGAAAAGAATCGACAGACTCGCTCTGGCCTTTGAAACGTTAACAGTCATCGCCAATAATCATTATCGAGGTGCTGAGCTTGCCAATGCGATAGAAATAAAAGCACTTCTCAGCGGCCAGGAGCAGCCGGTGCCTGAAGGACTTTTAAGAGCATATCCGAATCTGGCAAAGATTGCATTGCAACCAGAGAAACCATCAGATAGACTTTGGTAACAAAGATATCGTAAGTGCCAATATCAAATAAGGATTTTCGAAATATAAACGGGTAAGATATGGATATCTATAATCTTGTCAGTTTTGGCGGGATATTTGTTCTGATTGGGCTTGCGTGGGTTCTATCGAACGACAAAAGAAATATGAATTGGAGGGTCATCGGCTCTTCGTAGTTGTCGCGAAAGGGTTCTCTGGAGGTGAATCGGCCTATGTGCGGGTCGTACATCCTGGCCCGCAGGTAAT
>CAYWUO010000168.1:0-5030 GCA_964461285.1 uncultured Pirellulales bacterium | reverse complement strand
CGGCTCGCAAAGAAAAATACCGAAATCGCTATCAATTTCAAAAAAGTCCCGCATTCGATGTTCGTTTCAGCCGGCCTTAGCGATATGCCCCCTAATATCCTGACATTTCAGATTCAGCCGGAAGAAGGAATCTCTCTTAGCTTCCAGGCCAAGCGGCCCGGCTCGAAGCTCTGCATAGGCACATTGAATATGAACTTTAATTATAAAAACGTTTTCCTGGTTGATATGCCGGAAGCGTATCAGAGATTACTTTTGGATTGTATGGCTGGCGACCAAACGCTCTTTACCAGACAGGATGACCTGGAGCAATCCTGGCGATTACTGATGCCGGTTCTACAAACGTGGGAAGAGGATGAATCAACACCTTATCAATATCCGGCAGGAGCCGAAAGTTTCCCCGCAGCAGATAAACTCATAGAATTTGATGGTCGAAAATGGAGGAGGCTTTCAGCCGGTGATTAGCAAGTCTCAAGTTACAGCCCAGCGGCCTATTTGTATTGTTCGAATATCTCATCAATCATTTATAAATGCCATGGGCTGCGCATTGGTCTGGAAAGCATTTGATTTGCCGCTTCGTCATTGACGAATTGTTCTCGTTCGGGGTCCCATTTTAATTTTCTGCCAAGCTGCATCGCAATTGCACCAAGCACGCAAACCGTGCAGGACCGATGCCCCACTTCCACAGGTGCGATAGTTTCCCCGCGTGACCTGATACACTCGAGGAAATTTGCTTTATGGTTTTCGCTTTTGTACAGATGAATTTCATTCGGTTTTATTTTCGAGTCCAAAAGCAACTTCGGTTCTGCATCTGTATATCCACGCTTTACATATACCCAGCCCTCCGAACCTTCGAACAGAACGCCTTGTTTATTTTTTCTGTTGTCTGCGCAGACGACCTTGACGCCGTTTGCATAGGTATAATCGATACGGAAATCGCCGTGCACGTCCCAGGGTCCGTCCTTTGGAAACTCCGCTTGTGCTTCGATTTCCACTGGCCCTGTATATTCTGTCCCCATCCCCCATTGTGCGATGTCAAGATGATGGCTGCCCCAGCCGGTAATCATCCCACAGCAGTAATCCGTAATACGCAGCCATCCGGGTCGGCTATAATCGGTTTGTGGGTGGACACGCTCCTCGGTATAGCCGGCCCAGGGTGCCGGCCCAAGCCACATATCGTAATCAAGCCCCTCCGGCACGGGCATAGTAGGTTGCGGGTCTGTAGCGGTGTCCGTACCAAAGCCCACTTTGACGGTATGCAGCCTGCCAAGCCGTCCATTGCGAGCCAGCTCACACGCATGACGAAAACTGGAATCGCTGCGCTGCTGGCATCCGACCTGAAGGATGCATCCATAGCGGCGAGCCGTGTCGCTCAGCACACGACCCTCTCCAATCGTCAAGGTCAACGGCTTCTGAAGAAAGATATCCTTTCCCGCCTTGGCAGCGGCAATAGCAATCAAGGCGTGCCAGTGGTCGGGTGTAGCGATTAAAACCGCTTCAATGTCATCTCGTGCAATCAGCTCTCCAAAATCTTTGTACGCTGTACAACCTTTATAAGCCCCACTCCGGCTTTGCTCGCTATAATGCTCTTCTACAATTTGCTTTGCGTTTTCAGCTCGTTTGGAATCAACATCACATACGGCTACGACCTGAGCGTTTTTGAATTCCAATACCTCTCTCAAATCAACAAGCCCCATTCGCCCCACGCCGATACAGCCTAACGTGATACGATTGCTCGGCGCATCTGCCCCGAATATCGAAGCAGGGAAAACCATTGGCCCTGCCAAAACCCCTGCTGCTGCAACCGAAGTACCTTTCAGGAATTGCCGCCTCGTTAATGTATTTGTTTCTTCCTTTTCCAATATTCTTCCTTTCCTGAAAAATGGAAAAAATTAGGTCGGTTATTTCGCATTCTTGCTGAGTAATCATATTAAATATATCTGACTTCCACAAGGAAATTCTGCTTGCATCAATGCAGCTTTTACATTACCCTTAAACTATACCTGAACCTGAGAGTGGTCATATCGATATGTATTAATTCGAAGGAAATAAGGGTAGAATCTGAATGGTTCTAAAACATCCAAGAAGGAATTTTTTGCAATCAATAGCTTTCGGCGCCGCCTCGTTGATGAGCACAGGCGATTCTTCAGGGCAATCGCAGCAACTGCAGAGAAAGAATGAAAAAAAGACCGAGCTTAAACTCGGTTTGGCTTCTTATACTTTAAGGAAATTCGAGCTAGATGAAGCGATGGCAATGACCAAAAGGCTCGAATTAAAATACATCGCGCTCAAAAGCGTTCATCTGCCTTTGGATAGCGCAACTGAAGAGATTGAAAAGGTAGTTAAAAAAGTCAAAGAAGCGGGTTTAGTGCTTTACGGTGGCGGTGTAATATATATGAAAAACGAAGCCCAGGTTCATCAGGCCTTCGACTACGCTAAAACCGCTGGAATGAAAATTATTATCGCCATGCCAAGTCCTGACCTGCTGCCGCTGGTTAATAAAAAGGTTCAGCAATATGATATAAAGCTGGCCATTCACAATCACGGTCCGGAGGATGGAAATTACCCTACGCCCTCAGCCGCTTATGAACAAATCAGGGATTTAGATAGCCGTATCGGCCTGTGCAACGACATCGGGCACACACAGCGGGCAGGTGTCGACCCGTCCATTTCTGCTGAGAGGTTTGCAGACCGCCTGTTTGATGTGCATATCAAGGATGTTTCACAGGCTTCAGCAAGTGGAGGGGCTGTAGAAGTTGGGCGAGGAGTCGTTGATATTCCCGGATTTTTACGGACGCTGTTGAATATGAATTATAATGGTATTGTGTCGTTCGAATATGAAAAGGATGCCGATGACCCGCTGCCGGGATTGGCAGAGTCCGTCGGCTATGTAAGAGGTGCACTTGCCGCCATCGAATCGACATAACAGGAGCTGATTATGCCATATAACATCAGAATTGTCTCCACATACCCTCCCAGAAAATGTGGAATTGGTACCTTTTCGAGGGACCTGGCAACTGCCCTTGAGCACTTTACAGGTGAGGTCGGCCATATAAGAGTCGCTACGATTGATAACGATAACGGCCCTTATGATATCCCCGTGGACCTGAAGATAGACCAGTATAATCCTCAATCATGGGCAGATGCTATTACAAATATTTCTTCTCGTGCAAAAGAGGGCACAAATCCAACAGTTATAATTTTACAGCACGAATTTGGCCTTGACCCCGATGAAAAAGGTGAGGATGGCCAGGGGACAAATTTCATCCGAATGGCAAAGGCTTTTCAGCAGCAAGGCCTGATTACGTTGGTTTATCTACACACTGTCCTTGATGAACCGGACGAACACAAGGTAAAAACCATGCAGGAGCTGTCTAAATATGGTGACGGACTCATTGTTACAACAGAAAGTGCCATTAATATCCTCGAATCGGATAAGTATGGAATCGAACATGCAAAGCTTACACATATTGACCATGGTATCAGGATGCAGCACCCTTCTCAATATGACCGATTGGCAATCAAACACGAATATGGTTTGGAGAATCGTTTCCTTATCACCACACTTGGACTTATTTCGCCGGATAAAGGAATCCAATACAGCATTCGAGCGTATGGCAGGTTCCTGGATGAATCCTGTACACCGGAGCAAAGGAAGAAATTAGTCTATTTGATTGCCGGTCAATACCATCCCGGATTTGTAAAGGCCGATGGTGGCCAGCCGTACAGAGAGTTTCAGGCGGAACTAAACAGGGCCCTCGAAGAATCAAAATTAAGCTTCTGCAGAGTAAAAGATTTTAGTACGGTTGATTTCGACCGGTACGATGTGGTTTTTCTGGATACCTTTCTGGACGAAAATACACTGATAAAATTTTATGGCGCCACAAATGTCATGCTCCTGCCCTATCTTAATATTCAGCAAATATCAAGCGGTATATTAGCTGATACCCTCGGTTCGGGCAGGGTTGCTGTAGCAACGAAATTTAGGTATGCGGTGGAATTGATTCATTCAAATAAGCGTTGTTCCCAGGGCCTTGTAATAGGCAGACACGCCAGGGGTATTCTTGTCGACCCGGGTGAAACTTCAGTCGAACAAATAGCCGAGGCACTCGATTATTTAATCTTTAATAAGAAGAAACGCCTTATGATGGAAAAACAGGCCCACCAGAGGGGATACCAGATGAGATGGGGTAATAGCGCCTGGGCACTATTACAATATATCGACTTCGTCAGAGAGGAAAAAGAAATCGTTACCGGCAGAGGAGTAAAGTTTACAAGAGAAAAACCATCAATCTTACAGAAGGGGAAAAATCATCCTGCTATTAACAGACAAGCCACTAATAACTCGCGTATAACCAGGTAGAAGTATCCCTTCTGAATCAACAGTAACAAGATGGATTTTTTAAAAAATGCCGGTTGATATTTTTGTTGTCATACCGGCTGTAATATTTATAATTTCAGAAAGATTGCTGTAAGCAGTATTTTCCCGAGCAAAACAAATTTGTCTGACGCCAGTATTGAAAGGAGCAGGTATGAAACTCAACCGAAAATTAAAGATGGGAATGGTCGGTGGCGGACCCGGAGCCTTTATCGGCGACGTTCACCGCAGGGCATCTCGCCTGGATGGCGGCATCGACCTGGTAGCGGGGGCATTCGATATCAATCCACGCAAATCCAGGCAGATGGGACGAGAGTTGCTGCTCGATTCCAGACGTGTATATCGTAACTACAAGGAGATGATTGAGCGAGAGCTTAAGCTGCCGGTGGGCGAAAGGATTGATTTCGTCTCGATTACCACCCCGAACAACTGGCATTTCCCTATCGCTAAGGATTTTCTCAACGCCGGCTTCCATGTGATGTGCGAAAAACCGATGACTTTCAATGTCAAAGAAGCAAAGGAATTACAAAAAATCGTCAGGAAGTCACATAAAGTGTTTGGGCTTATGCACAATTACACCGGCTACCCGATGGCCAAGCTGGCACGGGATTTGGTACGCGGCGGCGAGTTGGGTAAGATTCGCAAGATTGTAGTG
>CAYWUO010000167.1:0-5045 GCA_964461285.1 uncultured Pirellulales bacterium | reverse complement strand
AAGCGGATTTGGTAAAGCGGGATTTATTTTGTACTTTTTATTTGGATTTGTGTGTAACTAGTAGGAATTGGGGGTAAATTTATGCTTATCAAAAAAACAGGGAATAAACGATGCATATTACCGGTTAACTCTAACATGAATCGAACGAAAATAATCTGCCTATGCTTAATACTCGCAATCAATGTAGCATTGCCCGGAGTAGCCTCAGCAGCAACTTATTATGCAGATCCATCCACTGGGAGTATGAGCAACGATGGAAGTTATAATAGTCCCTGGAGTACATTACAGGAGGTGTTTGACAATGGTTTGATTGGAACTCTGGTACAAGCAGGAGATACAGTATTACTCCTGACAGGTTATCATGGTGAGATAGATATTTCTTATAAATCTAATTCTGATTATATAACAATTCAGGCACAATCAGGACATACTCCAACATTTAAGAGGATTAAGTTAAGAGACTGCAGCAAATGGATATTTAGAGGACTAACAATAAGCCCTGAACTCGCGCCTGGGACATTTCAACCAACTACTCTCTTTCATATAGAAGGTTCTAGTTATATAATTATTGAAAACAATAATATGTATATTGTTCAAGATTCATCTATTTGGGATATAAATGACTGGAATAATTATGTAAGTAACCGTCATGGTATATATGGACGCAATGCTAATAATATAACTGTGCGTAATAACACCATAAAGAACGTATACGGTGGAATTCTTGCCTGGGGGCCAAATTGGCTAGTTGAACACAATACTATTGAGAATTTTGCCGGAGATGGTATGCAGGGCAATAGCTACCAGGTTTTCCAATATAATATAGTCAAGAACAGTTATGATATTGATGGCAATCACGATGATGGTTTTCAAATTGGTCCAGGAGGACATTACCAAGTTGTGTTACGTGGAAATATCTTCATTACTTTACCTGATTCTAATAATCCTCTATTGGGCGGTGCGCAGGGTATAGGTCTTTGGGATGGCCCTTATTATGATTTCATAATAGAAAATAATATTGTCATTTCAACTCATGTTATGGGGGGGATTAGTCTATTTGATGGTCAAGACAGTAAAATATTTAATAACATAGTATTTAATCCTATGCTAGGGGACTCAGGTTATGCTACATATATAAGATTGGGAAGCAAGGGTAATGGGGGCAACGAAAATATTACCATCAGAAACAACATTGCACACTCTTTTCCATCTAACATAGGAACTATATATTCAGACCACAATTTGGATGTTGATAATTATAACTGGGATGATTTGTTTGTTGATTATCAAAACTTTGATTATAGGCACAAGGCAGGAAGTCCTGCGATTGATGCCGGAAGTCCGAATTTAGCTCCTGTTTATGATATTCTTGGTAATACCCGTGATGCACAACCCGACATAGGCGCTTATGAATACTTATCAGGACCTCCTGATACTACACCTCCCTCTGTTCCGCAGAATCTGACCGCGCAGGTAATAAGTGAGTCTCAGATAAACCTATCTTGGCAGGAATCCACTGACCCTGAATCCGGCATAAGTTACTATAAAATCTACAGAGATAGCAATCAAATTGGCACATCAGCCATTAATTCATACTCAGATACTACTAATCTTGAAAGCGGAACAAGTTACTCTTATCAGGTTTTGGCGGTAAATGGGGCGGGCCTGGAGTCAAATAGGAGCAACGTAGCTTCAGCTACAACTTTAGCTGATACTGCGCCACCGTCAGTTCTCTCGATAAGTGCTTCTTCTGCTATATCCGTCGAGATTTTATTCAGCGAGGCTTTAGACCCAGCATCTGCGGAAAATATTGACAATTATGCCATAGACAATGGGATTTCGATAATTTCCGTTTCGCTTAATTTAGAATATAATAGGGTAACATTGTCTACTACATCACATATTGAAAGCACAACTTATATCCTCACAGTTGTTGGAGTTGAGGATACCACTGGAAATTCAATGTCTGAGACGTTGATAGAGTATGAATATAGTAATGGATTAATAGGGCTCTGGCACTTGGATGAAGGCAGTGGTTCTGTAGCAGGAGACACTTCAGGAAATGACAATGGAGGAATTTTAATTAATGGACCAGAATGGACATCAGGAAGAATTAACGGTGCTTTAAGATTTGATGGAATTGATGATGCTGTGGAAATTTCTACATCAAATTTGGATGCAAGCGGTGGTACTGTAGCATTATGGACCTATGCAGAAGATTTTTCTGGTGTTCGATACCTGTTTGGCCACGCCGTAGGTACCTGGAGCGACAGAATACAGCTATATGTTGACAATGGAAGTCTCTGCCTGGGACTTGGCGATTCTCATGCCCAGCATACAGATATCGAGAACTTAGCACTTCAACGGTGGTACAATATTGCTCTTACTTGGGATAGTGGTAATTACGTAGTTTATGTTGATGGCATCGCAAAGGCAACAGGTTCATACACCGGCTTAAGTACATTAAGCGATTTGGCTGATATTGGAAATACTGGAAATACTTCTTACCGAGAAGAAGTATTTAACGGTATTATAGATGAGGTCCGTATCTACAATCGTGCTTTGACTGTTGATGAAGTTATGGATATCTTCAACGAAACAGGAGGTTCTTTTGCGTTTGAGTTTATCGGTGACAAACAAGTTGACGCAGGTTCAAATTTGACTTTTGAGGTCCTTACTCAAGACCCTAATCAGGAGGTTTTTATAGAGCCTGACACCAGCTTACCCTTTGAGCCAAATAATGTTTTTGTTAATAAAATTTTTAGTTGGACACCTGCTTATACTGACTTAGGCAGCTATCAAGTTACATTTGTGGCTCCGCACGGCCAGTATGAAGACTTTGAAACTATCACTATAACGGTTATTAATAGTAACCAAGCCCCTGTACTTGAGGCAATAGGAAATAAGTCAGTTAACGAAAATAATACTTTGAGTTTTTTGGTGAATGCTAACGACCCTGATGGTGATGCGATAACTTATTCGGCACAGGATTTGTCCAATGGCGCTACTTTCAGCGGCAACAGCTTTAGCTGGACGCTTGGCCAAGGTCAAGCTGGAACTTATTCGGTTACTTTCATTGCAAGTGATGGCCAATCTGAGGACTCTGAAACGATAACCATAACGGTAAATAGTGTTAGTGATGGTCCTTTACTTTCAGATGATTTCGTTGATGGTGATTTTGCAGGCTGGGTGATAGTTAATGAAGGCAGGTATTCCGGCCCATCAAAATGGTCGGCGCAGACAGGCACAGTGGTTCAAAGCTCGAATATATATTCTTCGCCGACAAGTGCTAGCGACCTTCGAAAACTCGGAGCTTATGCGTTTTACGAAGCAGGCAGCGGCTGGACTGATTATAAAGTAAGCATGACTATCGGCTCTGAAGATAATGATGGTATAGGAGTTATGTTCCGCTATCAGGACAATGACAATTATTACCGTTTCGGCTGGAATAGAGACAAAAATTATCGCAGATTGGTTAAGAAGCAAAATGGCGAGTTTACCTTGCTTGCCGAGGACTCGGTAGTTTACGAGCGGAACAGAAGCTATCGGCTTGAGATAGTTGTTCAGGGTGCAACCCAGCAGTTGTATATTGATGGCGCGCTTGTATTCTCGGTTACTGATAGTGGCCTGAATTCAGGTAGTATAGCGTTGTATAGTTGGCGTAATAAGGGAGGTTACTTCGATGACATTGTTGTTGAAGGTGAGGGTGGAAGTATTGTTGTTGAGGATGAGGAACAGCCTCAAAGTAATCAGCCACCGGTAATTTCATCTGTAACAATTACACCTGACGTTATTTTTGATAATGAAACCAGTCAGCTGCAAGTGGTAGTAAATGACCCTGATGGGGGACCCGCTATATTAACCTATAGCTGGACTGTGCAATCAGGTGAGGGTAACCTCAACAGCTTGACGACAGCTAATCCAATATACACTCCTGCAGATGTGAGCGGAACTCAAACGGTTACATTAACTGTACAAATCTCAGATGGTGAAGATACAACCACAGGAACCGTTGATATTATAGTAATAAATGCGGATGCTCCAGACCCGGACTCTCAGTTTCTTCTTTCGGAGGATTTCAACGGTGGTGATTTTGCAGGCTGGGTGATTGTTAATGAAGGCAGGTATTCCGGCCCATCAAAATGGTCGGCGCAGACAGGCACAGTGGTTCAAAGCTCGAATATATATTCTTCGCCGACAAGTGCTAGCGACCTTCGAAAACTCGGAGCTTATGCGTTTTACGAAGCAGGCAGCGGCTGGACTGATTATAAAGTAAGCATGACTATCGGCTCTGAAGATAATGATGGTATAGGAGTTATGTTCCGCTATCAGGACAATGACAATTATTACCGTTTCGGCTGGAATAGAGACAAAAATTATCGCAGATTGGTTAAGAAGCAAAATGGCGAGTTTACCTTGCTTGCCGAGGACTCGGTAGTTTACGAGCGGAACAGAAGCTATCGGCTTGAGATAGTTGTTCAGGGTGCAACCCAGCAGTTGTATATTGATGGCGCGCTTGTATTCTCGGTTACTGATAGTGGCCTGAATTCAGGTAGTATAGCGTTGTATAGTTGGCGTAATAAGGGAGGTTACTTCGATGACATTGTAGCAGAAGAACTATGAATGATGGATAATAAAAGATAAGCCAATAATGGATAGCTTCTCAGTTTTAAGCATTTATTTATAAAACCGCATATTATAAATTTACCAAAATATTTTCTTCAGCAATATTTCTGATTTATAAAAAATCCGGTCAAATCTTAGTGAATTACTTTGGAACGTTTCTATATAAAGTTGACAACGTCTTTATGACTTTACCACCCCGCAGAAACTTATCATAGTCATACAGTATTTTCCAGAGTTTTAATATAGCTGAGCCTAACATCCCTCCATCTTGTTTTCCAACTGTTAGGCTCAGCTCCGGTAGAAGAGGTAACATCATAAATAGATGTTCTAATGTTAACCTTTAATTTAATATAGAATATCCTTAAACAAATAACAATCGTGGAAATTACGGGATTTTTAGTAGATATTAAAGGAATGAA
>CAYWUO010000166.1:0-5055 GCA_964461285.1 uncultured Pirellulales bacterium | reverse complement strand
AGAAAAAGATTTCGCTCGACGTGTTTTTGAGCTGGTAGGTAGTGATTCACATATAGTCGATGTTCCATGCGGTAGCGGCAGATTTTTTGAGCTTTTTTCAAAGGCCAGACAGCTGACAATGCTTGATTACTCGGTAAATATGCTTGAAGTATGCAAAGAGAGGTTTGGAGCTCCGGATAATGTCCGACTAATTGAAGCTGATATTTCATCTTTACCTTTGCCTGACAATTCAGCAGATTTATGTTTCTGTATGCGGTTATTCCACCATATGGAAAGTGACCGGGTGAGACTGGATGCTTTGAAAGAGCTTGCTCGCGTTTCAAAAAAATATGTTGCCTTGAGCTTTTACAATAAAAACTGTTGGCGGTTCTATCTGAAAAAAATAATGGGAAAGCAGCACCGTAACAATCATATTGCCTTTGGTTGTCTTCTTGGACTTGCAAAGCAGGCTGGACTTGAGCTTGTTGAGAGATTTCCGAGGATTAATTTAAGTAAGCCATATTGCCGTGTAATTTTCAAAAAAACATAAAATCCATGATGCGAATATGTTTTCTTCAAGCAGGCGAACAATACTAAAGAAGGCTTTGAGGTTCAAGTATAGCGATTCGCTAAAGAGCAGGTGGTGGCTAAGAGATGACAATTTAATCCCCATGTCTCAATCAATCGCATCTGCTGTAGATAAATTTAATAGTTCTTTGTTGCCGGATAATATTGACATTATCAAAAATGAGGACAGACGATTCATTCTTCGTATCAATTCCTCACAATCCTTTGAGAAGTCTTTTATTGCTAAGGTTTTTCCATTATGTTGCCTCAGGCATAGGTTGAAATATCATAGAATGAAGTATAAGAGGTTCGCATTTGGTGAGGCTATAAATTTGCTTATTGCTGCTGAGAGGGGCCTGAATGTGCCAATGGTGTATGGTTACGGGCGCATATATGGCAGCTCCCTTTTAATAAAGAAAGATATATTACTTCTTGAGGAATTGGCTAACCAGACAGCAGTTGATAAGCTGCTGGAATTGAACAGTAACGACCAGGAGAAGTGCGCTAAGATACTTGAACGGACCATTCCTATCATCATTGGCCTTTACAAGGCAGGGTGTAACAACATAGGTTTTAATACGGGCGCTATTATGCTTGCCGACGGAAATTCGGCAAAAAATGATTTTGTTTTGGATTTTGAGTATGTAGAGTTTCACGATAAGCCCAGCCTCGAAATTCTAATGTTTGAAGCTGCAAATTTTGCGAAGTATTGCAGAGGTTGGCTTACAGAGCAGACAATCAATGAGTGGAGGGCTAAACTGCTCGACGCAGTTAAAATTGGGGATAATGTAAGAAGGGAAAGTTTAATCGAACGCTTTAATTATTATTTCAATAGCCGATTATCCCGCAAAGAGCGACGAGAAATCTATTAAAAGAAGATGCCTTGAAACAATAAGAACGTGCATTGATTAGCCATATTTGCTTTGTGGGCGGATATATTAATATTGGTGGTATCAGAGCACGTTTTTTAATATAATCAGGAGCATTCCAGACTGTACTCGCAAATGGTTATTTGAGTATGTGGAAATTTTCCAGCCTGATAGGAAAATGTCACTGTACTACGCTAATTATTTAGCTGATTAAGACGGATTTTATGAAAATATTGAATTGTGATAAGGTTGAATTATCTGCTTTGAATAAATCGAAAATAGTGGAAGATGTTTTGAAGTTTAGATATCGCCACGGAACAGCGACCTTTTGGCTTAGAAACAAAGATATGACTGCCATGGCAGAATCGATTCAGTATGCTATGGATAGGAATAATGGGTCGTCTCTGCCACGGGGTATGGAAGTTATCAGGCAGACACACAGCCGGTTAATTCTTCGTATAAACTCCCCGGATTTTGCCGGCAAATCGATTATTGCAAAAGTATTTCTGTTACCTTGCCTCAGGCACAGACTAAAATATCATATAAAAAAATACGATAGGTTTGCCTTCGCTGAGGCAGCCAATTTGATTATTGCAGCCGAGCGAGGTTTAAATGTGCCGAAGGTATATGGTTATGGGTGCATATATGGTTCCTTCGGGTTGATAAAAAGAAGCATCGTTTTTTTGGAGGACCTGGCTAATCGAGTCCATATTGGTAAATTGCTGGAATTGAACAGGCAGGACCAGAACAAGTGTGTCGATATACTTGGCCGAGTCATTCCTGTTTTTGTTGAGCTTTACAAGGCAAACTGTAGTCATATAGACGTTAATTCGAGGTCTATTCTGCTTAGTGGTGAGGACTTAAAACAAAAGGTTTTTCTTTTGGATTTTGAGTACGCCGGATTTTATGATAGGCCGAGTCTCGAAATTTTAATGTTCGAAGCAGCTTATTTTGCGAAGTGTTGTACCGATTGGCTGACTAAAGAAACGGTCGATGAATGGATAGCTAAACTGCTGGATGCTATCGAAATTCGAGATGCTCTCGGCAGAGACAAGGCAACGGAACGTTTTAATTACTACTATTTCGGTAAACGCCTGTCTCGCAGGGAACGAGTCAAAATACACAGGGAACGAGTCAAAATACATTAGAGTGTCAAATGAATCCAAATCATTTTATGGGCAGTCTTGCCGTTGGTGGATTTGCTTATATGCGGCTTTGGAACTTGGTCTTTAAGACTTGCAATATTTGGTTTTTATCTCAGAGTTTAAGAAGAGACAATTAATAGGGCAGCTGTTTTGAATATATGTCTTTTTACACCTTCTTTTTTGCCTGATGTTGGTGGGATGGAGATTGTTCTGGATGAATTGGCCAGGCAGTTTCAACACCGGGGCCATAAACCTGTAGTAGTAGCTCAGCGTTCTCGGCACAATATAGAAATGCCCACGTTGCCTTACGAGGTAGTATACTATCCGAGGCCAATATCATCGGTATGGCTTTTACAGTATGTGGAACGTTTTTTAATACGCGAACACAAGAGGCATCACTTCGATATTATACACTCACATCTGGCGTATCCCAACGGCTATATTGCGACTAAACTTAAGAAAAGATTAGCGGTGCCCGTAATTATTACATCACACGGAGGTGACATCTTTCCCGGCAGGCGTTATCGAAAACGATTAATCACGAGAAAAAGGATGTGTTGGGCATTAGAAAATGCTGACGCCGCTACTGCTGTCAGCTCCGGGCTGAAGAATATCATAGATGAGCTTACCTTGAATAAAGCAAACTCCTTTGTTATACCAAATGGCGTCGATATGCCCGGTGATGCGCCCGGCGAGATGCCGAAAACCTGTGCTAAAGTTCGTGATAAAGATTTTATGCTTACGCTTGGTCGTCTCCATCGTTATAAAGGCCTCGATGTTTTGCTCAATGCCGTAGAGCTGCTCACTGAGCAAGGCACCGATATTCCGCTTCTGGTCATAGCAGGCGATGGAAAGGAAATGGCAAACTTACAGCGTCAGGCTGCAGATTTGGACCTGGATGATAAAGTTGTCTTTAGCGGTGCTGTCTTTGGTGATGAAAAACACTGGTTATTGCGAAACTGCAAGTTTTTTCTTCAGCCGTCAAAGGCTGAGGGTATGCCTCTTACGGTGCTTGAGGCAATGGCTTATGGCAAAGCTGTCATAGGCACAAAAATCGGCGGAATTATCGAGCTTGTCAAAGACGATGAGAATGGATTTTTGGTCGAACCGAGTGACAGTGTGGCCTTGTCAAAGGCAATATCGATCCTGTTAACAACTAATAAGGTTCTTCAAATGCAGCAGCAAGCAAAGGCCTTTGCTTGCCGGATGACATGGCCTATAATTGCAGACAGGTATCTTGAGCTGTTTGAGCGATTATCAAAGTAGTTTATTGTCCTGGATGAACGAATATATATCTTCCGCAGTTGCTTTTCTGGGCATAGCGATTGTATAACAGCTTGCCTTTTTAAAGGCACGGGAGTAAATATTGATAATACGCCTGTGCAATTCTGCGATATCCGGTATTAAATCGATGGGCTGGCTGCTGTGCACTACTATGGAGGTGTTCGCTAAATTATTTATTTCATTGAGTATTGTGTTGGCCATCAGTGCGGCTACTTCCTGGGGCTTGGTTTGTTTAAGTTTGAATGTATCGCACTGTATATGTTTATGCATATGAATAACTGTGGATATTTTGCCGCGGGTGCTTATACTTTCTTTTCCGAATACTTTATCAGCCCCAATCCAACGAACAAGCTTATCGGGTTTTTTCACCATGCCCATAAGCTGCCAAAGGAACTTGTCGAATGTGTTGAACTGCGAACTCATTTTTTTGACTAATTCTCCGCTTTGTACTTCGTGGTACTTATAGATATGCATTGGTAGTGGGTGAATATGGATGGTGCCGTCATCGGCGATAATACACGAGTCATCTGACAAAAACTTCCAGCCGTCATCGATATATCGACTCATAACGCCGGTTTTTCCGACTCCGCCCCATGCAGGAAATAAGACAGCTTGGCCTGCTTTTTCCACTGCACTGCAGTGGGCGAATGATGATTGGTTTTTCAGCAGCAGTAGTTCAGCCAAAGGCATATATACATAAAACACGAATCTTTTTAAATGGTGCAAATAGGCTCTGCCGCCGTGGGTATGGAAATATCTCCAGGATTTATTAATTACCTTTTGAGTTTTCCTGAGGATATCTGTTTTTCTTGTTGTAATCAGGGCTCTTACGGGCTTTTCACGCACGTGTAACTCATAGCAGAATAATTTTTCGGTTACACGGTATCTGTCATCGGCAATACTGTAGTTGTCCAGTGCGATATGTGTCAGGCCGGACCAGCTTGGTAATTCATCGACAAATTCGAAAATCAGGTCGGTTTTCGGGTCTTTAGTCTGAATAGATTGCAGAAGTTTTTTTAGATTTTCAGCGACAGCGGACTCGCCGATTATTGCAATGTTTGTATTGCCAAGTGCAAAATTCATCTGTTCCTTCATTAATATCCAGTCGTTCTTTCAAATCAAGATTGAATAATAGTGTAGCATTACAAAAGGCATGTTTGAAGAGTTATTTATTAAAACAGCCCATCTTTCTCAAGACGGGCAATGTCACT
>CAYWUO010000165.1:1726-5088 GCA_964461285.1 uncultured Pirellulales bacterium | reverse complement strand
TATTTATGAGCATTGCTCCTATTTTACTCCAGAATCGTTGACCAACCTTTTCATACAAGCAGGATTCGAACCTATGGAAGTAGCCGAGCAATATGATGGTCAGTTTCTTACTATCGAGGCCCGACCCACAACCGCTGATACAAATTCTATATCCAATTGTGAGTTTTGCTGCCCCAACACCGAAAACTTAATCAGAGATTTTCATAACGTCTATAAGGAAAAAGTTGACCTTTGGCAGCAAAAGCTCCAATACTATGAAAAAGAAAAAAGCCGAGTTGTGATTTGGGGCTCAGGCTCGAAAGGTGTGACTTTCCTGAACACACTGAACATTTCTTACCGGAAAATCGAATACATTATTGACATTAATTCACGCAAACACGGCAAATTCGTTGCCGGTACAGGACAGAAAGTCGCTGCTCCTGACTTTCTTAAAGTGTATCAACCTCATGTAATCATCATTATGAATCCCATATACTATTCTGAAATTCAACAAGCTATTAGAAATCTGGGTATAAATGCTGAGTGTGTTGTCACATAGGCAAAGTCATATTCATAAAAATTCAATTTTTATCCATTATTTAAAGTAAAGTCAAAGATAGTTTTACAATTACAAATGCAGATGCCGCACATAACTAATGGAAAAACAAACAGTTAAAAAACAAAAGATTAAAGCCGTCATTCTTGCCGGCTGCAGGGATTTCGGGCGCTGTCCTGTGGCGACACGTCTGCCAACAGCTTTGTGGCCGGTTTTAGAAAAACCGGCGTTAGAACATCTGCTGGTTTATCTGGCTAAACAAGGGATAAAGCAGGCAACCATTTGCTCAAATGGTGACAGCTCTTTACTTGAAGAATCAATCCACGTTGATAAGCGATTGGATATAAAATTTTTGAGTGAAAAGTTGCCGGCAGGTACAGCCGGCTGCATCCGTGATACCATCAGCGATAAATCAGATGCGCTAATTTTAGTATTACCCGCAAGCATAGTAAGCCCACCCAGCATCGAGATGTTATTAAACGCACACCGTCAGGGACAGTCTGATTTGACGGTTATGTTTAATCCCAACTACAGAAATGGTAAATTATCGGGTGAACCGGCAGGTATTTACGTCTGTGAAAGCAGTATCTTAGAACATATTCCGAATGAAGGCTACTTCGATATTAAGGAAGGTTTAATTCCTGAAATGCTTCGTTCAGGAAAAACCGTCCATGCAGCAGTATTACCAAATCATGTTGGAAATTTCCGAAACAGGCAACAATACTTGTATGCCATTGCCAATTATCTCGAAAACGCGACAAAACCAACTATGAAATTAAAACTCTGCAAAAGAACTGATTCACAAATTCTATGGTTGGCAGACAACACAAACGTTGACTTAAGTGCCCGAATCTATGGACCAGTCGCTATTATGGATGGAGCTTGCGTCTTGGAGGGTGCGGTTATTTTCGGCCCAACCATCATCGGGCAAGAGGCCTGTATCGGCAAGAACAGTGTTGTGTCAAACAGTGTAATCTGGGACAAAGCACAGGTAGGCGAAAATTGCGAAGTGCAACAATGTGTAATTGATTACAAAACTGCCTTAAAATCCAATACTGTTGTAGAAGCAACATCCATAGCATTTAAACCGGAAACGGTTCTGGAAAGTCTTGTCAATCGCACATTAAAACCTGCTCGAAATATCGCAAGCAAACTAAAGGATACTTTGCAGGCACAAATCGATAAATTTAACGAAAAATTACCAAACTGGGTCCAGCTGCACAAAGCAAATACACTAATCTGGCTTGCTACCTGCCTTGTTATAATTACTTTCCTTTGGTCTTATAGAGCCGGACTTACACGCCTCTGGAGCACATGGCAAAGAAGTGACGAATATTCATCAGGCATTTTAGTACCTTTTCTGGCCGTCTATATTTTGTGGTCGAGGCGCTATGAAATTTCTAAGTTCATTATAAAGCCATCTATAATATGGGGTATATTTGTCTTTTTGGCAGCCCAGGGAATCAGACTTTACTTTGGATTATACTTAAACTTCAGCTCGGCTGAAAGATTGTCTATTGTTATAAGTATTGTTGCATTGGTATTGCTTTGGTTTGGCTGGCAGTTTTTTCGAAAGATATCTACGGTACTGCTTTTTCTATGCTTAATGCTGCCCTGGCCCAACCGAGTTCAGGCCGCTATAGCACTTCCTCTACAACGTTCCGCAACCTCATCAGCCGTCTTTTGCTTAGAGACAATGGGTTATGAGGCCATACAGGAAGGTAACATTATCCATATTGGTCAATCAAGCGTTGCAGTTGCTGAGGCATGCAACGGTTTAAGAATGATCACTGCTTTTTTCGTAATCAGCGGCTTAGTTGTCCTGCTTGTGAAACGAGCATGGTGGGAAAAGTTGATTATCCTCGCTTCCAGCCTCCCTATCGCTTTGCTTTGTAACACAACTCGACTAACAATAACAGCCATCGCTTTTACAATACTCGATGGCGAGCATTGGGAAAAAATATTTCATGACTTTGGCGGATACGCAATGATGCCATTATCCCTTGCTGCGGTGGTTGTTGAGCTTTGGCTTTTAGAAAAACTTACGATGCCGCCCATAAAAAAAGAGGCGATAATGATTGTACGAAAGTAAACAGTACCTCAAAACATAATATTAAGGAGAACAGGTAAATGAATAATATTGAAAGATACCTCGATCAGGTTATCGAACGCAAACCGGCTAATCCAGTCAACCTGGAAATATCTCCGGAACCTGATAATGAAACCACGCCCAATCTCGTGGCCGGCATCCTTCGTCGCTGGTACATTGCACTACTGATATTCTTTATAGTGTGCGCAATTGGAATCCCCGCAATATGGCTTCTGATTCAACCTCTACACAATGTAACCGGCGCAATAAGGGTCGCTCCCATTTTATCAAACATACTGACCGGCAAAGCAGATAGAGGAGAAATATCAAATTATCAAACCTTTATGTTTACCCAGGCAGAATTGATTACAAGCGACCCGGTAGTGCAGAGGGTTGCAGACGATTTGGCAGATAAAAAACTTGCTTTCTTTGAAAATAAACCAGCCAATATTGCCATAAAAATAAAACAAACACTTAATAACACTAAAATAGACCCAGAACCGGCAAGCATATTAAAGCGGGCAATTTCTTCCAAATTTATCAGCGTCGCCCCTGCACGCCAAACCGAGCTAATGAAAATAACGATGAATAGCACGAACCCGAAGGAATCGAAGCAGATTGTAGACGCTTTTATTAAAGCCTATATGGCTATGGAAGTTTCTAACTCCGCCGAAAACCAGGACAGGAAACTGACCCTTCTGGAAAATGAAAGCAAAGTGCTGACCGAAAAGTTGCAAA
>CAYWUO010000165.1:0-1716 GCA_964461285.1 uncultured Pirellulales bacterium | reverse complement strand
AGGCAATACATCAATTGGCAGAAGAGTATGGAACGAGAGACCTGGACAGGCGCCAAGAGATGAAATTGCAACGTATTACTACTTTGCTGTCTGAACTCACTAAAACAGAAGCGCAGAGAATCAACCTTGAAGCCCAGGTACAATTTCAGGAGCGAAACGAAGAGCAACCTATTGCACCCGAAGAGTTGCTGAGAATGCGCAACGAGTATACTAATTCCGACCCGACAGTCCTGGAACTGACGCAAGGTATTGTCCAAATGGAACAGGAACTGATTGTTTCCAAGCAAATACTGACGCCTGAAAATCCGGCTCTTAAACAAAAACAGAAGTTGCTAAGTGCTTTCCAGTCACGTCTTGAAGAAAAACGCCAGGAAACAGCTAAAAGTTTCGATGATATGGTGTCTGAACAAATCAAAAAAGTCGGCAAAGATAAACTTTTTGCTGTCCAGAACAACCTGGGACAAACCAAAGTGTATGAAAACCGCCTCAAAGAAGTGCTGTCCCTGGAAGATACACAAACAATCGAACTCGGCCGGAAACAACTAAAAATTCAGGATTTGCAGTTCCAATTACAGCTGGACGAAGAAATGTATGATACAGTCCGCCGGCGCATACGGGAGTTGGAAATGGAACGAAAACGTCCCGCAAGAGTCTCTGTGGCATATTACGCTGATATCTCTGAAATCATTGACAAAAGAGTGAAATATTCGGCAGCCTTATTTTTTGGTGCGCTCGCCTGTGGTATGATGTTAGCATACCTTCGAGACAAGGCTGACAAAAGTCTTCGATCACCTGATGATGTAGCCAAACAAATTGGCATGAAAATAATCGGGACTACTACCAGTTCACACACCATCAAACCAGTTCTTCTATCAAGACAGATAGCAGCAGATTTCCAAACTATTCGCGCAAACTTAGGGCTACTTAACGGCGGAGGAATGCCCAAAAAGTTGGTAATTACAAGCCCAGGCCCACAAGAAGGCAAAACTACTTTCGCCATTAATTTAGCGATAAGTTTGTCTAAGTCGGGAAAAAAGGTTTTACTAATAGATGGCGATTTGAGAAAGCCCGATATTGCACACTTTTTGAACCTTCCTGATGGCTCAAGAGGACTTCAGGATTTGCTTTTCGGTAAAAATTCTGACCAGGCTATCTACTCTATGCCTTCAATTGGTCTGGATGTTCTTGCAGCTGATTCTCGCAATATTGCCGATGCTTACGAACTAATAGCCTCGCCTCTGACTGCACAGTACATAAATTTTGCCGGCAACAACTATGACCATGTAATTATTGACACTCCTCCGATGCTGACCTTTCCTGATGCTATGGTCTGGGCCAAAATTGCAGATTCCGCTATTTTAACCAGTTTCGCCGGGCATACTACCGCGATAGACCTCAGAGAAGCAAAGATGCGGCTGGCACAAATAAATGTCAAATTGTTAGGTACCGTTTTAAATAATGTGAGAGCTGGACACAGTTACTACCGCTATGGTTACAACTACTACACCCAAAACGACATACCACGGAAAAACAACAGGCGGGTTAATACTAAACTGCTTCTACCTATGGAAAGCTGACAAATAACTCGAACAATCACAAACTATGAATATAATAATCATACACAAAAATAAGAATTCTACAACTAATGGTAAAAATAACCTGCTTCGGTTTGCCATCTCCAGCGAGCCTATCGCCAGTGTTGTTATCGAGGGAGTA
>CAYWUO010000164.1:0-5102 GCA_964461285.1 uncultured Pirellulales bacterium | reverse complement strand
AATCGATAATAAGTGGTCAAGGGATGGAGGCCCTCATATAACCAAGGTAAAATATGAACTTGAGGATGCAGGGGAACCGATTGGAAATCCTCCTGAGGGCAGATTGTTTTCAGCCCTGAGTCGAGCGAACATTATTTATAAGCGACCATCATTTAAACATGAAGAAGAACTGCGGGCATTCATCTATCAAGGATTTGATAAAGAGATAAAAGAAAAGTGTCTAAGAAATGAAGCACATCTGGAAAAACTAATGAAGGAGCGCCCTGAATATATCCGTATAGAAATTAACCCATCCAAGTTGATTGAAAAGGTCTATGTCAGCCCTATTGCCAAAGATTTGTTTGTGGAGTTAGTTAAAAATGTTTCAGGTGATTTGAAGGATAGAGTTCTAAAGTCCGACCTGTATGATCTTTATTAAAAAGAAAAGAAAAGGATTTATTGTACTTCATAGAGGCCGCGTAATATTAGGGACAGTCACCTATTTTTTAGAGGTTGTTATGAGGTATGCAGGACTTACGGATGAGCCGAAAAGAAGAAAACTGGAACATGGAAACCCTCGCGACTTCAGAATTATGCAGCAATTCACTTCCGAGACGGCTGCCCGGCAATGGGAAAGGAGAATGTTGGCCCAGGGATATGAGGAAGATACCATCGGCAAAAGCTGGAAATACGGCTATACCTTTTCTATCTGACGGGAGAAATCTGGGCACACCATATTTACCCCGTTAGATAGAGAAACGCCATCTCATGCGATTCTCCATATACGGGGCACGAGCGACGAAATAAATCCCGCACTTGCCGCCTTTCCGGCCCCAACGATATACGCTTCACGCTTCACGAGATACGAATAGAACCCGCGGTTCCAGGAATCCTGTCCTCCGTCCTCTGTCCTCTGTCCTCCGTCCTCTGTCCTCTGTCCTCCGTCCTCCGTCCTCTGTCCTCTGTCGTCCGTCTTCTGTCTTCTGTCTTCTGTCCTCCGTCCTCTGTCCTCTGTCGTCTGTCCTCCGTCCTCCGTCCTCTGTCCTCTGTCGTCCGTCTTCTGTCTTCCGTCTTCTGTCCTCCGTCCTCTGTCTTCTGTTCTTCGTGGCTAAATAAAAAAATAGTTGTCTTTTTCTTCCTCCGCAGTATAATTATAAATGTTGAATGATAAATGATTATTCCTTTTTTAATTATCAATTATGATTAATCCGCCTGCGGCGGAGCAAATGGAGATTAAACGATGAAACAAGTCAAATACCTCAGCTTATATATGGCCATTACGGCCTTGTTAATGCTTTTAGCACCCGGCTGTCGCCCTTCTGAAAAGCAGGCGAAAATCAAGGTCAAGCCTGAAGAACAAAAACCAATAGTTACGGTGGAAATGGTCGAGCCCGAGGTGAAGCCTGTCGTTAAACCCGAGCCTCAGCCGCAGTTACAACCGGTTAAACTCGCATTGAAGTTTACTCCGCAGGATTCATCTACTTATAAAGTAACAACCGAAGCCAGCAGGACCATCAAAGGGGAAGGCTCCTTTGCGAACGACGCCACATTCAAGGGCGGCACGAGTGACAACAGGGCCGAAATGACTTTCACCCAGCAGATACAAAGTATCGACGCTCAAGGCAATGCCATCGCAAATATTACTATCGACAAGCTAAAGTACTCTTCTAAAGTAAAAGACAATGTTACTACGGATTTCGACAGCTCGAGAGAAAAAGACCAAAAAAGTCCTTTATACAAGCTTATCGGGCAAAGTTATTCCATAGAAATCACTCCTGCTGGTCAGGTCTCGAGGATTATCAATACAAACAAGGTAACAGCCGCCGTTAAGGGTAGCTCCCCGGACAGCAAGGCCGCTTCGATGTTTGTTATTCCGGACGCAATTAAGCTGCGCCATACAATTCCCGCATTACCCGATGCCAATAACAACCAGCTAAAGATCGGTGACAGCTGGAGCAACATAAAAACCCATTCTTTTGGTATGATGGGGTCTAAATCGTACGAAAGAATCTACACGCTAAAGGACATGAACAAAAGTCGCCTTGCCACTATTGAAATGAAGACTATCCCCTCCATTGAAACGGACGAAGAGCTTCAACAACAGCAGGCAACGGGCGCCTTCTCGAAAATGTTCGACAATACCGAAACATACGCAGGCTGGCTGAAGTTCGATTTAAATGCCGGAAAAGTCAGCGAATATCTCGAAAAACTACAGTCGGAATGGGTTGCAGTAGACCCGACGGCTATGCAAAAAGACGACAGCGAACCTGCTGCGCTAAGGATGACCGCTACTCGTTTCTACCATATTGAGAAAATCGATTAGAAAGAAGATTAGACACGAAGACACATAGTGGCGGTAGCTAAAATAAAAGTTAAAAAAATTAGTGCCTTCGTGCCTTCGTGGCAAATAAAAAGGAGTAAATTTGAAAACTGCACTAATGATTTTCACAGCCGCCCTCTTGGCCGTTCTTGCAGGATGTGAGCCGAGAGCCGGTGCGGAAAAACTGCTAAGCAGGGAAAAAAAACTATTAGCTGCTGGAAAAGAATTACTAACCATCGATTTCCAGCAGGGCCGGACCCTGCGATACAAGTTTGTCTCCAGCAGAGATACCGAGCTTGACTGGAACCCGGATAAAAAACCATCCAAAGCGGGCAAGTCCTCCATCGACAAATCCACCGAGTCGATGGACTTGGTTGTCTCATATACTCCGGTTGAGGTAAATCCCATCGGCCTTACAACTATAAAGGCAACCTGCGAATCGCTGCAAGTCAAGCGAGGAAAACTCCGGCAAAAAGAAGCCGCAACGACTATTCAGGGAAAATCCTTCACATTCACCGTCGGCCCAACGGGCAAAATCCAGGACTATTCACAATTAATCGAGCTAATAAAAGAGGCTGGCCAAAAGGCGTTTCCGTCGAATACCGACAGAGGCAGAATCAAAGACCCCGATATGATTGGCGATTTCTCCGCGACCCAGTGGTTTCTGTGGGATTCGATTTCGAGTATCGAAAACCCAGCCGAAGGTGTATCAGTAGGCCAAAGCTGGAAATCAAAGCTCGCCGTTCCCGGCCCGATGGTGATGCGAAAAGCGAGGGATGTTATTTACACACTTGCCGAAATTCGGCGAAGCGAAAAAGGGCCCCTCGCCGTAATCCGAAGCTCCTACTCACCCGCCGAGACCCTTCCCGACGACTGGCCGCCATTGCCCTATTCCGGCAGGTTCCAGATGCGCGGGACGTTCGGTTTCCTCAGGGGCTATAAGGTCCTGAACCTGAAAGGCCAGGGCGAGGAACTGTTCAATGTCGACACCGGCCAAACTGAGCAGCACAATCAGCTCTACGAAGTGCAGTTAGAGGCCTCTGTGCCAATGGGTCTTGACGTAAAGCCCCGAATAACTATAAAACAAAGCTTCTCGATGCAGCTTCTCGATTAATTGGTAAACGCGGAGGTATTTGCAGATTGGAACACGAAAATCTATGGGCGCCGTGGCGAATTAAGTACATTCAGGGCTTGAGCCGGAGCCATGACTGCTTCATCTGCCACAACCGGGACAATCCAAAGGATGACGACAAAAATTTCGTCTTGTGGCGAACGGAGAAAAGCCTCGTAGTCCTGAATCGCTTCCCATACAACAACGGCCATTTACTGATAGCGCCAACCCGCCACATCCCTGACCTCGATAAGGCAACCGACGAAGAGCTGCTGGAAATGACCAGGCTCATCATCCAGTCACAAAAGGCCCTGTCGCTGGCGCTCAAACCGCACGGCTTCAACGTCGGGATGAACTTCGGCCGATGCGCCGGCGCCGGCCTGCCCGAGCACTTCCATATTCACGTCGTGCCGCGATGGGACGGCGATACGAACTTTATGAGCGTATGCAGCGATACCGACGTTATCAGCCAGAGCCTGACCGAGCTGCTTGAGCTATTGAAACAAATAAGCAAAGAAAATAATCTGCCGGGATTGTGAGAATTGATTGGTAACTGGTAATTGGTTACTAAAAAACAGTGTTAATCAGTAACAAAAACCAGAGTCTGTCGTTTTGAGTAGATATAGTAATTCTACTTTTTCTTTCTTGCAACTTCCTTTGTAGCTATGCACTTTCCGGTTTTCGAATCTCTATCGGCTTTAGAGCTGTCTTTTTCTTTTTTGGCCGTAGAGTATTCTTCCATATATAAGCTTGCATGAAGCTGTGTAAAAGTGCGAGACCTCATCGGTTATTGCTCTCCTTATGAACGATATTTTTCCGATTGCCTGAAGGATTCACGTCCATATCGAATTCCTCCAACCATATTACCTAACAACAATTTTATCAGGCGGTCGAGTTCTGTTCCACTATTATAATCCGCTTTGGCGATAAAATCCACCCTCTCAGCTTTTAATAACTCCCTGCAGATGTTCTTGCCTGGTGAGTTATTAGATTTATAAACAGCAATGGCATATCCTCCATTTTTTCTGATTACCGTCATACACGGAACATCGGTCAACCCATCGCCTATATACAAAATGTTTTGAAAGGGTATGGGTCTCAAAGGCACAGGCATATGCAAATTGATGTTTTCACTCAGGTTTTCTTTGCCTTTGTTAATTCTGAAAATGAACTGGGTTTTTAGTGTATCATTCACTATCACATTCGGGAAAACTGCTGCACCATATTCATTGTAGTAATATTCACAGGCAAATATCTTATAAAAATATTTAGCTATGCTCGTCCCCGATATTATCTCCTTCAATCCCGATGAAATTACATAATGCCTCAGTTCTACATCCTGCCCGAATTGTTTGTTAACATAATGATTTATTCTTTTAAAATACGTTGGAACACCCGGGAAATAATTGATTTTCTTTGCCAGTTTTTTTAAGTTTTTGGCGGTGACCGGAAACTGCCTGGACTTGGACTTTTCGAGCATCAGGCGCATATAGGTTACAATGCCTTCACCGTTTGTTCGTTTTGATTCTTTGTTAACCTCTTTCCAGAACTTATTTCCGTCCTTGATACCGATTTCCGGCAAAACGGTATATTCCTGCATCGGCTGAGGGGTCAGCGTGCCGTCAAAATCATAAACAACTGCAATAATATTGTGCTTAAACGCTTTGCTCATTGATTTACCCTCGCAGATTC
>CAYWUO010000163.1:0-5117 GCA_964461285.1 uncultured Pirellulales bacterium | reverse complement strand
GAAATCGACCTTGACTTTGCAAGGTGCCTGCGGGCGATATTAAGGCA
The DNA here is from genome assembly GCA_964461285.1 of uncultured Pirellulales bacterium. Lineage (GTDB taxonomy): Bacteria > Planctomycetota > Phycisphaerae > Sedimentisphaerales > Anaerobacaceae > CAZBWE01. The sequence continues at coordinate 5,070 of CAYWUO010000163.1, read as the reverse complement.
GGACCCGGATATAGTTTTGATAGGTGAAATTCGTGACAAGGAAACGGTCGAAATTGCAATAAAGGCATCTTTAACCGGCCACCTGGTTTTGAGCACGTTCCACACCAATGATGCACCGAGCGCAATAAGCAGACTGATATTTATGGGCATCGACCGTTATCTGCTGGCTTCTACACTGAATTTAGTTGTGGCTCAGCGATTGGTAAGGAGGATTTGTGAACGTTGTAAAGAGCCGGTTACGTTAAGTGAGCAGGTCATTAGGCGTTTGAATGTTCACCCCGAGCAGGCCAGTGATACTGTCTTTTACCACGGTAAAGGCTGTAAAAGCTGCAACGGGACTGGTTATCTGGGCAGATTGCCCATATTTGAGTTTTTAGTTATGGACAACAATATGCGGGAAAAGCTCGTTGCCGGTGCAAGTGAGGCGGAAATAAGAGCTATGTCACGCCACAAAGGTTACGGCGGATTAATTGAAAGCGGTGTAAGTAAAATCCTGCAGGGTTTAACCACAGCTGAAGATGTTCTCGGCGCAACATTTACAGAAGATATAAAAATGAAAAAGTAAAATGGGCCGAAAAGGTTTTTCTGTTTAAAATCTCTTTAGATTGGTAAAGGACGAATAATTCTAAAAAGGGCTATTATCATCTGTCATAAAATCAACACCTTTCCGTTTACTATGGAGCCGGATTTTATTAATACCGTTAGAATTACCATAAAAAACAAGGCATAAAACAGAATAATACTAATGTGGCGAGGCTATAAGTCGATTTTTTTACTAAACTTGGGATTTTAGGACGCCGATGTTGTTCGTCGTAGGAGATACACTTTATAGAAGTGTTTTTTACTATATTAGAGCAGAAAAAAGGTGTGTTGAATGATAAGCTATAAGTATATTGCTCGTGATGTATCAGGAGTGCGGAAGGAAGGTTTCATGGAGGCAGCCTACCCCAATGATGTGCTTGCCTGGCTTCGCGAGAAGGGGCTCACTCCTATTACTATCGACGAGGTATCTTCCAATGCCAGACAAGTTCGGCGAAGAGCTCGCAAAAAACGTGTAAAATCAGCAGACCTTGCAGCGTTTTGCTGGCAATTAACTACGATGTTAGAGGGAGGAATTCCCATTACCGTTGCCTTAGACACAATAGCAGAAGATATAGAAAACCTACAGCTTCGACAAGTTCTAAATCAAGTCTCTGGAAAAGTGAAAAAAGGCATGGCTTTTTCGGAGAGTATTGCGGATTTCCCGAAGATATTCAATCCGTTATTCTGTGCGATGATTTTGGCTGGTGAAACCGGCGGTACCATGCCATTGGCACTACGAAGACTGGCAGAATATCTCGATAATCGCGATAAATTAGCCAAGAAAGTTAAAGGTGCGGTGGCCTATCCTATCTTTGTGCTCACATTTATTGTCTTGATGGTCATATTCATAATGGCTTTTATTATTCCGAGATTTCGAGTCATATTCGACCAAATCGGCGGGAAACTACCTGCTTTTACACAGGGATTTATGAATGTATATGATGTGATTCACTACAACCTGGCATTTATTGTCGGAACGATATTATTGATAACTATTTTCTTGGTTTTAACTTACACTAAGACGAAAAAAGGACACTATTTATTTAGCAAAATCGCTCTGTCCCTACCTTTGCTTGGCAAAATATTCAGCCAGGCCTTTATTGCAATGTTTTGCAGGACGATGGCAACGCTGCTTATTGCGGGCGTCTCGGTGCTTGAGGTCCTCGATATCCTCGCGGCAATGAGCACTAATGACATTATAAAGTCGGCTGTAATGCGAACGAGGGAGCATATTGTTAGTGGCTCAAATATCGCTTCAGGTATGACTGTAGCCGGTTTTTTCCCTAATATGGTCATTAAGATGATACAAGTTGGTGAAGAAAGCGGGTCACTGCCGAAGGTACTCGACAGAACAAGCGATTATTACGAACGAAAGGTTGATGCTATCATAACCACTGCGATGGCTTTGCTTGAGCCTATAATGATTGTAGCGGTTGGGTCAATTGTATTGGTGGTAGTTCTTGCGCTATATCTGCCGATTTTCAGCATGTCAGATATCCGGAGGTAAGGAAAAATCTTGAAAATAAATATCATAAAGTTATTGACGGGTTTACCCGACTATGATAAGATGGGTAAAATGGTGAGTATGCATAGATAAGATAAAATGGAAAGTAATGTCTGCGGTCTGTTTTTGCGAGTAATAGTTCGCAGATAGAATGTAATATTAAAACTTTTTTAGGAGAAGCAAAATGAAAGGTAGAAAGGGTTTTACATTAGTTGAGCTGATGGTCGTGATTTTGATCGTTGGCATCCTTGCCGCAGTGGCAATTCCGATTATGCGAGGCCGAATTGATTCAGCCAAGTGGTCGGAAGGAAGAGCAATGATGGGTACCGTAGCAACCGCAATACGGGCCTATTGTGCTGAGAAGGATGCAGCCCCCGCTACAGCAGGCTTCGCTGCTTGGGGAACCCAGTTAGGGTTTATGTCAAATGACTTTGATGGTACTTACTTTGCATCGGACAATTTTACAATCGAAAGCTGTGTCTACGACGCGAACACCAGCGGTTTGACCTTTACAATCAAAGGTACAAGCACCCTCACACCCAGTTGGTATACGCTGGATGACAATGGCACCTGGGATTGGGGAAATTAACTAGAAGTAGGACGTGATATGAGGAGGGGGGAGTATTGTAAGTACTTCCCCCTTTTGGATTTAGAAATTGAAGTGCGAGGATGGAGGCGGGTTATGATTTGTGAACGTCCCAAATTCGCGGCTGCAACCACTCTAACCGAAACAGTAGTGGCTATGGCCATTTTGGCTATAGCCACATTAGGCGGATTGGGCTATCAATATCATGCAGCCAGGCACGGACGGATAGCTCGTGCACAGATAATTGGCACGCGAACTGCACAGTTACTGCTCGAAAACTGGAAAGGTACCGGCGGCTCACAGGAATTTGACCCGACTGATTTGGAGTTGGGTTTCTCATCCGAACTGGAAATACCATCTTTCTTGAGTGAAGGCGCAGGCACTCCCCTGCATAATGCGGTGTATGCTATCACAGTTGATAACATACAAATGCTGGTTATGCTCAAATGGAGGGATGTTGATTACGATAGCATAGCTGAAATAACACTAAGGGAGCTTTCCGTCGCAGTCAGATTTATAGGAAATTCAGAGCTACTGAATGCATCGATAGACCCAGGTAATACATCGATGAATATTTTGCCTATTGTTCTGACTACTTATGTCAGGCTTGATGCATCAAGTGGCTAAAAGTTAGGAAGTGTGAAATGCGGCAGGCAAGCCATAAATTGCATTGCGGCTTTACCAACCATAAGCGTGACGGATTTATCCCGCCCCTGCGGCAGAGGCGGGGATTTACATTAATCGAGCTGGCTGTGACCACCGTCATTGCCTTGATATTGTTATTAACGGTTGGTGTTGTGGTCACCGGTGGCCAGCGGGCCTGGCAATGGACTTATGAAACTGCCCACAAGAAAATAAAAATGGACGCCGAGGTGGTTATGTTAGCCTTCGGTAATGTGGGTAGAAGGTCTAACCGACTCGGATTTGATGATTCCATTGGTGAGTCTCCTATCTATAAAATTGAGGGCGGCGTTTTTACTCCTGTTCTGCCTGAAGGTTCAGATTCGGAAGAAGTGGTTTACGGGGATGCGGTGGAATTCAGGTTCTGGGATGTTGAGCTCGACAAAGATGACACTTACGACTTGATGAATAAAGATAAGAAAGCGACGGCTTACGCCCTTTTTTATCTTTTAGATAACAAATTGAAGGTTGACTATGGTGCGTATCCACCCGGGGCGGTCCCGCTTGGCGGAGGATACAAGAATTCTTCTTGCGTAACGAAAGTTCTTGCTGAAAATGTTACCACTGATAGCGAAGATGGTGCTTTTAGCCACAGTCCCAATAGCAAAGACCAGGGTACGTGCATCAGGATTAACGTTACTATAACAGACCCTAAGGATGGCCAGAGTATCAAGGTGATGACGGCAACGCTGATGCGAAATATGTGGCCCAGGTAAATACCGAGATAGTTATCAGGGGGTTTTAATTATGAGAACCAAAATCAAACGATATCAAGCAGAAAAATTCGGGACCTCGGCTGAGCGTTCGCACGGACGGGCTGGCTTTGTAATTGTTCTGGTTGTTGTCTCACTGATTATTCTGGTTCTTTTGGGACTGGGAATGTTAGGCGTTGCTTACGGTGTCAGGCACAGAGCAATTAGACTGAAGAATGAAACAATTGCGATGATGGCCGCAGAGGCAGGTTATGAAGAAGCCATCTTCTGGATGAGCCAGCAGCTTGATATGCTGACTTCCCTGCAACAGAACACGTCAGGAACTAATGGTGCGCTGAGTGTTGCAGACGGCTCTTGTAACTATGAAATCAAGCTCTTTGCATTTGTTGGTTCTCGTCCTGTTTACAGGGTTGTATCCAACGGTCATAGCGGTGTATTCAAGAGGTCGGTGGATGTCTATGTTGTTCAAGCGTTGAGCGGCTGGGATATGGGAAAGTGTAGAGTCCCTTTCGGAGGAACTGAAACTTATCCAGTAAACTTTGCGGACGGTGAAATAATCGGTATGCGTGTGCATATTAACGACCTTGAAGACAGCCCGGATTTAAGAGATATCTATATACTTGGCGAGCCGAGATTTTTAGATGTTGTGACGATGGGCGAATCAAAGTACACTAGTATGGGCTACGACAAGCGCGGCTATGAGGACAACCGCGATTATGACGACCTGTTGTACCTTTTTGAAGGTGGGATACATTTTAACCAGCCTGATTGCAGGATAACAGATGAAGATACTGTCCAGAGAAAGCTCGACCGCTTCCGGGCATCCACCGCGTCAGATTACAATTTTTCAGATGATACCGGCAAAAAACCCGTTGCAGCTCCCTCGTCGTTAATTACGAATCCTCATCCTGCTGTTCAGCTTGAATTCTTTGTCGAAGGCGGTGTTGGCAAAGTTCGCATAACCAATAATTGCACGGTTCGCGGCTATCAGAGAGACTCTAATT
>CAYWUO010000162.1:3997-5229 GCA_964461285.1 uncultured Pirellulales bacterium | reverse complement strand
TCAAAATCTTTCTTTCGCAGAGATCCGTTTTGGGCAAGGTTTTCCCTCAGTTGGTTGTTGATTTTTTCCCGTTCAGTTCTCGTATTGAGAAGAGATTCCTGAAAATCTTGGAAGATATGACTGGTCATATCGAAAAATGCTTCGATACTCTGTATTCTGGCTTCGTATGAAGATATTATACTATCAAGAACATTTTCTTTTTCAGTAGCTAAAGACATTGTTTTAATTTCCCCATTTTTAGTAAGAGTCCCCATGAGAAAGAGAGGTTTTTCTTGGCGAGTCATGCTTTCTGTAATTTCCCGTAACGGTACGTAAGTTGTGTATTAAGGATAACTCGGCAAGAATCCTCTGCTAGGCTGAGAGTTTTACTTACTCCAACTCCTTAGGCCGCCGTTGCGGTTAGACCTATCGCCTCGGCGTACTTCAGGTAAGTCTCGACTGAGGCAACTACGACTCTGGCTTCAATGGCAAGCAGTTCAATACCTACCAAAGAGAGTCTCACCCAGGCATCAATTACGACGCCCTTGTCCAGTATCCTGTCAACGACTTCAACCAGACTGCTGGAACCAATTGCTTTTTCTACTGCCATTTTATTTCTCCTTTTCTTTCCCCTTAGGGGAAACTAAAAAAATAAAAATAAAAAACGCACGCTACACACGTGTGTTTGAGCATAACTCGATTATATCCACGCCGGAAATTACAATAGGGCTGGTGACGATTCTTTTATTATTTGTTGCCATTTTGCTATATACGGCATATCTCTTAACACTCTCCCATCGCAGCCCCATTTTGAATGTTTTTCCCGTCCCGTCAACTGAAAGCAAAATCCAAAGCTTTTTGTGTACTAAACCAAGTTGTGCTTTCTGTTACTTTAAGTTATGCGAAAGACTTCGGCATTATCGCGCGCCACATTAACAAGTCTTTCCCTAACCTTGCAGTAGCCTGAGGATGACAACACTTAATATGCAGGCGGAATAATGGAAGCAATTTGCGGAGTGTAAGCAGATGAAGAAGAGTTTTTTCAAATAGCTAAGTCTGCTACCGAGAAATTTTTTCTTTTCAGTACTAATATTTATCTTTTATACCAAGATCGAGGTAAAAAGCCAGATTATCCAAAGGAGCTTTTTGCTGTAACCGTTGGCTATAATGACACTCCTATAGAGTGGTGGGGGGGGGGGGGGTAATGGAGCAATAAGTTAGAAAGCAAAATTAAAAGTTATTTTCAATAAAAA
>CAYWUO010000162.1:0-3987 GCA_964461285.1 uncultured Pirellulales bacterium | reverse complement strand
TTATCATTTATACCCAGAACGAGGCACAAAGCCAGAATCTCCAACCGCGCCGTTTGCTGTCACCGTTGGTTATAATGACACTCCTATAGAGTGGTGGGGGGGGAATGGAGCAAATAGTTAGCTCGGCAGCTTGAAAGTTTTTTGCAATTAAACTACAGTTATACCCTGGCGAATAGCATACTTGGTCAGAGCCGCAAGGTTATCAACATCTGCCTTTTCCATAATCTGCCTGCGATTTGCTTCAATGGTCTTGACACTCAAGCCCAGTTGTGAAGCAACTTGTTTTGCTGACATACCTTCGACCAAAAACTGAAGGACCTGCTGTTCTCTTGGGGTAAGGATTTCAGGAAACCGGTTGCCAACAGTATAAATGCTGTCTTTTGTGATGCCTTTGAGAACGATGCTGGCAATTTGCGGGCTCAAGTAGGAATGGCCGGCAACCACAGTATTGATGGCTTGAATCAAATCGTCTAACACACACTCCTTGAGCATATAGCCTGAGACACCGGCTTTGACCATATCGAGTACAAATTCTCTCTTGGCATGTACTGATAAAGCCAATACTTTAATTTCCGGCAACTCGCTTTTAATCTGACGTGTCGCTTCAATGCCGTTCAATACCGGCATAGTCACATCCATGAGAACAACGTCTGGTTGTAGTTCCCGAGCTAATTCAACTGCCTCCAGGCCATTGTCAGCCTGGCCGACTACTTCCATATCGCTGTGTTTTTCAATCAAGGCTTGGATACCCTGTCGTAAAATTCCATGATTATCAGCAACTATGATTCTTATGCTCATAATAGCCCCCTATTGAATCGGCTTTCCCAGATCACAAAATATTTTTCCACACCTTATCGGCGCTACTAACGTAACCTGTGTACCCTCTCCGAGTTTGGACTCAATCTCAACACTGCCACCAATGTAGCTTAATCTCTCACGGATGCTGAAAAGTCCAAAACCTGCCGTTTTACCTGAACTAAACTCCTCTGCTGACTGTTGGAAACCAATACCATCGTCAGCAATATTAATGCATATATTATTGTCATCTTTCCAGATGGAAATCTTTGCATGTTGTGCTTGAGCATGTTTGACAATATTAATCAATAATTCCCGTACCGCTCGGTACAGTAGAGCACAAACATCATCGTCCAAGGGCTTGGGCATAGCATCATCTTCGAATTCGGTTTCGATCCCATGCTTTTGTTGAATTTCCTCGTTAAGATATTCCCGTATCGCAGCTTCGAGACCCAGTTCATATAAGGTGGGAGAACCTAAATCAAATGTCAAAGACCGCATATCGCCAATTATCTGGTCGATATGTTTATAGATTCCATCCAGCGGTTTAATCAATTCTCCTGGCAGATCCTTCTCTCGCAATCCACCTAAGTTGATTTTGAACAGAATCAAATTTTGGGTAACCTGGTCATGCAATTCAATTGCGATGCGCTTGCGTTCACGTTCTTCGGTTAATGACATTTCCGAAGCAAGGTCTCGAAGTCGTTTCTGATAAGCCAGCAGTCTTCTTTGAGCCCGCCTTTGTGCGGTGATGTCCCAGAAAATGCCTAATATCCCTGTAGCATTACCTTCCTCATTTCTTACAGGTATCTTAACGGTATGGACAACCACTTCCTGTCCGTACCGAATATATCTCTCATTAATATCTTCTGCTTTACCGGATTTCATAATTCTCTTGTCGTCAGATCTGTATTTTTCAGCCAACTCTTTTGGGAAGAGATCATAATCTGTTTTTCCAACAATTTCCTGGGCTTTATTTTTTAAGTCTTTGGCATAATTCTCATTGCAAGACACATAGACCAAGTTTTTGTCTTTAAGGAAAATCTTTTGAGGAAGGTTTTCAAGAAGCGTTCTATACTTCTTTTCGCTTGCTTTTAGTGCTTCCTCCGCCTTTTTGCGATCAGTGATATCGCGGAATATCTCTAATTTCGATATGCTCCCGTCGGAGTTTCTTAACGGTGTATCAATAAGATCATAGGTCCTCTGATTCTTAAAGGAATACCATTCCCATCGCACTGTTTTTCCTGCAAAAACCTCCTGATTTTTGCACCAGGGGCAAACCTCCTCGCGATCATGGAAATACTCATAACATTTCTTTTCTTTGACAGGACCAAATTCTTTTTGGAGAACAGGATTTATGTATTCAATATCGTTTTCTTGATTGACGATGTAAACTCCATCTGCCATAGAATCCAGAATAGCCGTAAGTTTATTCCGCTCAACCTTCAACACCTTCTCTGCCCTCTTGCGCTCGGCGATTCTTCCTAATCGCTCAGCAATACCCTCTATTAATTCTCTTTCTCCTAAAAGGAAAGGTCCTTCATGACTTTCAGGCCGCTGTTGAAGATAACACACTTCCAGTGCGCCGACTTTTTCATTATGAATTATGATATCGCTGGTCTGTTTCCACTCTGTTTGTTCAAAATTTGGTGTTGTAAACTGCTGACCATTTACGGAAACTCGGGCACATGTAATTTCAGGATACTGCCAGCTGGCAGAAACTATATTGACAGTACCTTGTAAAATCTCATCCAAAGACACTCCAGGTTTCTCAACAATTTTGGAGATGCCGTATAGGCAGTTTAGTTCCTTGACTCGTTCCTCTAAATTATGGTTTAAATTGTGTAATTCTTCTTCGCTTTTATGTAACTTACCTTTCACATCTTTGAGGTCGCTCTTCTCAATAAGCGTCCACTTACCTTCCCGTCTAATAAGTGCAGACTCATGGCTGCTGACTACGTCTATAATCTCAGATGCGCCGCATTTGTCTAAGCAGTACGTACAAATTGCTATCATTCGATATTTGCTGAGAGTGATGTTTACCTTCCTTTCATAGTCAGCAAAACATGCCCAATCTTTTGCTTCAAGCCAAGCAGTGTTACCCGTTACCCTCATGCCGGCATACCCGTTAACCAGAGCTTGATTAAGTAGGTCAGCCCAGGCGTTAAGAACTCTTTGCACATTAAAAACGCCGTCTTTAAGGTACCAATCCGAATGCGGAATGATCTGAACCTGTCCTCTTTCCTGATACTGGTCAAAGTCAGGCACAGATTTTCTTAACGCTTCTTCAGCCTCTTTTACACTTAGAGGCTCTGAAGTAACCCACATACAGAATTCATTGCTTTCCAATCCTGCCTTGAAGTATGGTACTAGAACATCAAGCAAATCTTCTTTAGTTTTGTAAAACAGGCAGGAATGTGTCCCCCATGGAACATCACCTAATATATCGATCCCCGTCTTCCTATCGGATTGTTTACTCATTTCGATTGACATCTTTTCCCAAGTTCTTCTAACAGTTCAGGCCGATATATTGATTCTCTTCAGCTATTACTTGGTTTGCTTGTGCCTTTGACTTACAGCCCCCATTTTGCACAGCGAGGCGACTTATACCCATTTCTATGGATCAGTCTAATTATACGTATCGGCTAACGTCCTATATATCTTTATTTTTTGTGGCTTGCTATTCGCAAATTCATTAAAATTTATGTGTATTCAGCCCAGATTCTTACATTTCTAAGCACTCTTGCTCTTCTATAGCACGTCAATAGCTCCCAGCAAATCCATCGCTAATGAGTTCATTATCGAGCAATTCAAACAGACCGCAGGGGTTTCCTCTTTCGTTCATTGCCTCCGCCACAACCTTTGCTAAGTGCTTGTGGTCGGTTGCTGTGCCGATGATGTTTTTGAAATCTAAATTTTAGAAAAGCACCAAGGTACACTAACAACGTGTTTCGGCTTATGCCTACCTGCCTTTCGATCCTCCAACTATTCATACCAGCCCGGTATAAATAAGACCGTTTTTTAATTGTGCATCATTCAACCCACTTACATTTGCCATGTTCCAGGATGAAAATATGGATTGTCCAAGTTTTCACCTACGTGATCGTAGTTCATACAGCACTGAAAAGGCCAAATCAAATAAATTTTTCTTAACACGACATTTCTTGACCAACTCTCTGGCCTGAACCACAG
>CAYWUO010000161.1:238-5300 GCA_964461285.1 uncultured Pirellulales bacterium | reverse complement strand
TCCCTACCTGGTTCCTTCCTCGGCTCTTGGAAAAGATAACAATGTTGCCCCGAGTGAGCGGATTACTATGGGTTGCATTGGTGTCGGCTGGCAGGGGACAAGCAACCTCAACTCTTTCCTCGTTGAGAAAGACTGTCAAGTTATTGCAATTTGTGATATAGACGAAAATCATCTACAAAACGCGGTTGATTTAGTCAATGGATACTATGAAAATAAAAACTGTGCCGCGTATCATAACTTTCGTGAGTTGCTTGCGCGTGACGATATCGATGTGGTTTCTCTCGGTCTGCCTGACCATTGGCATGCAATACCGGCTATAGAAGCAGCGAGGTCGGGCAAGGACATTTTCGGTGAAAAGCCGCTTTCGCATAATTTTAATGAAGGTCGGGCAATATGCGATGCAGTGAAACGGTACGGTCGAGTGTGGCAAACCGGCAGCTGGCAGCGGTCGCTGCCGCATTTCCGGTTTGCGTGTGAGCTTGTACGTAACGGTCGCATTGGAAAGGTACATACCGTCGAAGTAGCATTGCCTTCCGGCCATATAGATTTTGCCAGAACAAAAGGGCAGGAAGAATTTGGGCCGGCGCCTGATGAGCTGGATTATGATTTCTGGCTTGGTCCGGCCCCTTATGGGCCTTACTGCCCGGCGCGAGTGCACAAGAACTGGCGATGGCACCTCGATTATGGGGGAGGACAGCTAATGGATTGGGTTGGGCACCACGTTGATATTGCACACTGGGGTTTGGGGCTTGATTACACAGGTCCTGTCGAGATAGAAGGAAACGGTGTTTTTCCAAGAACAGGGCTCTGGAACAGCCCTACCGAATTTGAGCTGACTGCAAAATATGCCGGCGGACTGACAATGATTCTCTCAAGCAAAGTAAGATTCCAGATAGGTGCTACGTGGGGTCAAGTCATCGGGACCAGGTGGATTGGAGAGGGCGGATGGATTTGTGTTACCCGTGGCGGAATAGCCGCCGAACCGAGTAATTTGCTGAAGGAAAAAATCAGCCCGAATGAGATTCGACTATATTATTCACCCGGCCATTGGAGGAATTTTCTGGACTGCGTAAAAACCCGTTGCACGACGATAGCACCGTGCGAAATAGCCCATCGCTCTGCGACACCGGGTCATCTCGGCCAGATTGCGATGCTGCTGGGACGAAAAATACGATTTAATCCTGAAACTGAAGAGATAATTGATGATTCGACTGCAACACATTTGTTGAGCAACGCGATGCGCAGCCCATGGCATCTGTAATAGTTATTATAAAAAGGGATAATTAAATGGCACGAAATAAGAATTTTGACTCTCGTCGAACAAAAATCAGTCGCCGGCGGTTCCTGAAGACAGCTACAGGTGCTGCTGCAGGCGCAATAGCATTTCCGTATATCGTACCTTCTTCAGTGCTCGGAAGGGGTGGTGCCGTAGCTCCGAGCAATCGCATCACGATGGGCTGCATAGGAGTAGGCATTCAGGGAACCTGGGATATGCGGGGGTTTCTAAGTAGAAGGGAAGTGCAGATAGTGGCCGTCTGTGATGTTGATAAAGAGCATCGGGAGGCCGCAAAGAAAGAGGTAGATGAAAAGTACGGTAACAGAGATTGTGTGACGTACCTGGATTTCCGTAATATAATCGGGCGTGATGATATAAGTGCGCTTGCTATTGCGGTGCCGGACCATTGGCATTCGATACCTGCGATTATGGGGGCGAAGGCCGGAAAGGATATCCATGCTCAAAAACCGCTGGCACGGACTATTCGCGAAGGCAGGGCTATATGTGATGCGGTCAAGCGTTATGGTATAGTGTGGCAGACGGGCAGTCAGCAGCGTTCGGATGAGAGTTTCCGACGGGCCTGTGAGCTTGTCCGCAATGGCCGCATTGGCAAAGTAAAAAGGGTTGAGGTTGGTCTTCCAACGGGAGGCATGGGAGGCAATTATCCTGTAGCGCCTGTACCTTACGGACTGGACTGGGACTTCTGGTTAGGGCCGGCGCCATGGCGGCCTTATATTAAGTTCGGCAGAAGAGCGCCACACTGGGATTGGCGATGGATTATGGACTACTCCGGTGGCCAGCTCACCGACTGGGCGGGCCATCACATCGATATCGCCCACTGGGGTCTTGGACTGGACCGCACCGGGCCGGTTGAAATAGAAGGCCAGGGCCTTTATCCGAGAGACGGTCTCTTTAATACTCCCATGCGCTATAAGTTCACATGCAAATATGCAAATGGGATAGAAATAACCGTAATGAACGACAGGCAAATCCCGAGAGGAACGAAATGGTACGGAAACAAGGGCTGGATATTCGTGGCTCGCGGCAAGCTTGTGGCCAAGCCGGAGAGTATACTCAGCGAGGTCATCGGTCCCGAAGAAATTCATTTGTACAGAAGCTATGACCACCAGCGAAACTTCCTGGACTGTATTAAGAGCCGTAAAGAAACAATCGCTCCGGCGGAAATCGGCCATCGGTCCATCAGTGTCGCTCTGCTCGGGGAGATTGCCATGCTCACCGAGCAGAAATTGAAGTGGGACCCCGAGAAGGAAATCTTCCTCAATAGTGACGAGGCCAACAGGATGTTGTCGAGGCCGATGCGCAGCCCCTGGCATCTGTAGCTGATTATTGACAATTTTTTTGGAAAATAACGGTTTATGTAAAACGAAAAGGTGTAAAATGAATCAAAAATTAACGGTTTCTGACATAACATTGTTTGCTATATTATGTTTATCGATGATTACAAACACTTTACAAGCAGAGTCGCCAAAAGATTTGCGGGAGCTGTCACCCGAAGAAGTACAAAAGATAGAAAAAGCAATTCCGAAAGAGGCAGCCGTCCAGCCTGTCAAGCCGCGGAAACTTCTGGTTTTCTGGCGATGTGAGAGCTATTTCCATACGTCAATCCCTGTGGGCAACAAGATGCTCGAGCTTATGGGCAAAAAGACAGGGGTATACGAGACTGTAATCACGGACGATTATTCCGTGTTCACGGCGGAGAACCTCAAGCAGTTTGATGCGGTGTGCTTTAACAATACGACACATCTGAAGTTCGACCCTAATAAGACTCCCGACCGCTGCAAGGCACTGATGGATTTCATCAAGGGCGGAAAAGGCATAGTAGGTATCCACGCGGCTACGGATAATTTTTACGATTGGCCGGAAGCGCAGCAAATGATGGGAGGCAAGTTTACCGGCCATCCCTGGCTTGCCGGCGGGACATGGGCAGTGAAAATTGACGAGCCGAACCATCCGCTTATGGCGGCGTTTGAAGGAAAAGGATTTAAGATAAAGGATGAAATTTATCGAACAGATGCGCCTCTGTATTCACGAGATAAGCAGCTTCTTCTGATGAGTCTTGATATGAGCGATGAAAGAACCAGAAACGCCAGAGGAGTCAAACCAAGTGATATGGATACTGGTATTAGCTGGGTCAAAACATACGAAAAAGGACGTTTGTTCTACTGCTCACTCGGTCACAACAATAGCGTTTACTATAATCCTGCAGTATTAAAGCACTACCTCGACGGGATACAGTTTGCGTTCGGAGATTTACTTGTTGATACGAAGCCAAAACCCGTTGATTAGTTCAGGAAAGGGTAGAAAATGGATGAACTATTGAAGAAGGTTAAGACATATGACTGGGGGCAAAGCCGTGCGGCGCTTACTGATGTTGGCAACAAGGTTCAGGAGGCCTACGGAGATAAAGAAAAATTGAAAAAAATTGAGGACGACCTGCTGGAAGTGCTCAATTCGGATGCAAAGCCGGCAGGCAAGCAGTTTGTATGCAGACAGTTGAGCATTATCGGCACCGAACGCTCAGTGCCAACCCTGGCTAAAATGTTGACCGGTGAAGAAACATCCGACATGGCAAGGTATGTATTGGAGCGTATACCCGGTACTGCCGTTGATGAAGCGCTGCGAGAGGCCCTGCCGAAAACAGGCGGCAAAATACAGGTCGGCATAATCAATTCGTTAGGCCAGCGCCATGATAGTAAATCAGTTGGCGCGCTGGGTCCTTTGATTCGCAGTTCCGACAAAATGGTAGCAGATGCTGCTGTAGCTGCCCTTGGTAATATTGCCGATTCCGAAGCTACTGAAATCCTGGCCAAGGCCAAGGATGAGACTAAAGGCGAATTGCGAGTGTTGGTTTTGGATGCTTACCTGAAGTGCGCCGATGAGCTTGCCGCCCAGGGTCAAAAAGAGAAGGCTTTAGCCATTTATAAGGAGTTGTACAAACCTGATGAGCCAACGCCGATTCGTACCGCTGCACTGCGGGGGATTGTTACAGCAACAAAAGAGGTTCAAAAATGAGTCAGCTGCACGAAAATAAAAAAGCTTATAACCATAATAGCAACAAAAGGTTTATGGCTGCACTTGTAGCGTGTGTGCTTATAACCTGTGCGATGGTATCGCAGGTGTCCGCAGAGGGACAGCAGGAAAGTGCCATCGGTATCATCATAGACATCCTTAAGAGCGACGATGAAGCGATGCACCCGGTTGCTATAGGGATGGTGAAAGAGTTGCCCGGTGAGCAGGTAACAAGAGCTCTGGCCGAGGAGCTTCCGAATCTTCCGGTTACAAGTCAGGTACAATTGTTATCAGCACTGGCTGAGAGAGGTGACAGAGCGGCTTTGCCGGCGGTTGTTGAAGCCATGAAGGCCCATGACGAATCCGTTCGGATTGCAGCTATAAAAGCATTAGGCCAGCTGGGAGACGCTTCGAATGTCGTCCTTTTGGCTCAGACGGCATCAACCAGAGGCGAGGAGCAGAATATTGCCCGCGAGAGTCTTTATCGTCTTCGTGGTTCAGAAGTTGATGAGACGATTCTGGCAAGCATTGCAAAGTCAGAGGCGGGAGCCAAAATTGAGCTGATTCGCAGTATAGGTGAGCGTAATATATATGCAGGTGTAAAGACTTTGTTGGAAACCGCGAAGGATTCAGACAGAAAAGTTCGGCTGGAGTCGTTTAAGATATTAAAGGTTGTTGCTGACCAGGAATATTTGCCGGTATTGATTGAGCTTCTCTTGAATACATCGAGTGAATTAGAGCGTAACGAGCTTGAGA
>CAYWUO010000161.1:0-228 GCA_964461285.1 uncultured Pirellulales bacterium | reverse complement strand
CCCATAAGATTGACGCCAATAATCAGCAGGCCGAAGCGGTATTAGCCGTGCTGCCTTCAGTTAATGAGGTGCAAGAGCGGTGCTCTCTGCTTCGGGTACTCGGCAAAATTGGGGATGACAGTTCTATAGCGGTTCTTCGTACAGCTCTCAAAGATGGGGACGTTAAGGTACAAGATGCTGCAATTCGTGCTTTGTCAGAATGGCCGAGCCCTGCGCCGATAGCTGACC
>CAYWUO010000160.1:0-5355 GCA_964461285.1 uncultured Pirellulales bacterium | reverse complement strand
AGCCAACCCAAACTATTAATGCAAAAAATATCCCCAGGGGCTGGATACCTCCTTCGCATCTTGAAAAGAAATGGACAGCTATAGTGATACACCATTCGGGAACAACAAATGGAAATACAG
Source organism: uncultured Pirellulales bacterium (assembly GCA_964461285.1). Taxonomy (GTDB): domain Bacteria; phylum Planctomycetota; class Phycisphaerae; order Sedimentisphaerales; family Anaerobacaceae; genus CAZBWE01. Next base: position 5,235 of record CAYWUO010000160.1, on the reverse strand, counting down.
CTATATTTGATAAATGGCACAGGCAAGGCAGGCATTGGGAGGGTGTTGGTTATAATTTTGTTATAGGCAATGGTACTGACAGCGCCGATGGCGAGGTAGAGGTTACATTTCGATGGCGCAAGCAGACAACAGGTGCACACTGCAAAACGCCGAACAACTGGGCTAATGAAAGTGCGGTCGGAATTTGTCTCGTTGGTAATTTCAGTGATACTGTACCTACTACTCGCCAGATGAACTCGCTATTGAAACTTATTCGCTTTCTGCAAAATCGCTATGGTATTCCCAAAAGCCGTATTTACGGCCATAATAACACACCGGGAGCAAGAGTAACCGAATGTCCCGGTAAAAACTTTCCGATGGCCAGGCTGAAATCGATGCTTGGTTCTTGAGTTTGTATCAAAATTCACACGCAGGCACTTTAGTAAATTGCGTCCTATAAACTCCATTTCAAAATTCAGCATTTGCAATTTTTTGTCGGAATCAATCAAAAATATTAATACAAAGAAAGCTGCAGTACGATTATTCCGATGCTATTCTGCGAAGTACGCTACGAAGCACGAGAGACTTTACTGGTGATACGATTCTTAAAAAGCAAATGAGGAATTGGTCAAATGGATACTTACGACTCGTTAGTTACCTCTGAGTGTGTACTGAATGAGCAGATAGCAAGTCGGATTTTCGACAGCCTGCCCGAAGCGGGACTGACTGTGGCCATCGTCGACAGGCAGGGGCACTGCTGGACAAGCGACCCGGAAAAGTTTTCCCGGTTAAATATCAACGAATCGTTTTTGAACGAGCTTTATGACAAAATCGATGACGGCGCCGAGCCGCTTATCACCCAGGCAAATGATTGCAGTATTATTGCAACGCAACTGGCGACTGAACGGAATAATTGCGGCTATGTGCTGATTTGCTTACCACAATATAGTCCTGAATCCACGATTATAAACATCGGCCTGATTGAAGCATTGCTAAGTCAAATCGGCCTGATAGCCAGTCTTATCGAGGAGAACAATCTGCTTCAAGAGCTTCAAAGGAAATACCACAATATGTACAACTGCAGCGAAATACCCTCCAATTGATTTTTTTCACACACCGCCTATCAGTTTTTACCCACCTCAACTCCATATTTAATCAATACAGGTAGAAGTTTTATTTGCGTTTGCAGGGGCGATTGATATAATTCGCTTATATTTAGTAATAATATGCTGAATGTTATTTTCTATCTATATCCTGAATGTTGATAAAGGGAAAAAGTGAAATTTCAAATATTCGAAAAAGGAAAAGTAGTAGATAAATTTACATTATGCGGTGCATATATGTTCGGAACGGATGGAATTGGTATCCGCCGAGCCAAATTTACGTTTAAAAACTCCATTTTAGAGTGCAGAAAATCGAATCTGGAGACAGCCGGCCTGGCTTTGCTTTGGTCTATCGAAGGATTTGGCAAGGTCCTTTTACCAACAACCTGTTTGCCTGAAAGGGGAAATCCATATAATCTAAACGTCGAAATAGCACGTGCAAAACTGATGCAGATTATCAACAAACGTGAGGACTGGGCTTTTTTCGACCAATTAGGAGGTATGGAAGATATATCTAAACAGGCTCAGGACCTGTTCACGCGGGCAATTCAAAATATAAAAGACCCGCCGCTGGCCTCACAATTGGCGGATGAATCACTTAAAAAAGCAATATTGTTTGCTGAAGACCTGACCATTAAACAGGCAGAATCCCTTTTCAAAGTCAGGAGTAAGACTCATGGTTTCGGCAGAGGTTGCCTTGGCTGTAAAATAGACCCCAGGCAAATTGGTAATCCTGAATATATCGAAAAACTACTGGGATTGTTTGGCTCCATAATGATACCAATAAATTGGGCGAAAATAGAATCTCAAAAAGGAAGCTATGATTTCTCGACGATTGATGCATGCATTGAAGCTCTTGCTAAAAAGAAATTGACCTTCAGCGCAGGGCCGTTGCTTTGCTTCTCGAAAGAATATCTGCCCGAGTGGCTCATAAGGAGCAAGTCCGGATTTGAGAAGATTCGCGAAGCAGCATATCAGTTTGTTTCACGGGTGGTTACTCGATATGCAGGTAGTATTCGGGCGTGGTGTGTTATAAGTGGCCTGAACGTATTTAACGATTTCGGTTTTGACTTTGAGCAGGTTTTGGAGATGACTCGTGCGGCCAATATGGCCGTGAAGGCCGTAAGCAGCAAGGCTTTGAAGATAATAGAAATCTGCAATCCGTGGGGCGAATATTACGCAGTGATACCCCACACCATCCCACCTCTGGTATATATAGATATGATTGTACAAAGCGGAATTAATTTTGACGCCTTTGGGCTGCAGGTAAAATTCGGTAAAAACCAGGTCGGTATGCACGTCAGGGATATGATGCAGATATCAGCAATTTTAGATTACTTTACTCCCGTAGCAAAGCCGCTATATATAACCGCTGTGGAAGTTCCAAGCCAAAACAGCAGTGGCTTGCAAAATCCGGAATTCGCTGGTATATGGCACCAGCAATGGGACCAGGCTACACAAGCACAGTGGATTGAGTGGTTCTATAAAATAGCGCTTAGCAAACCTTTTGTTGACGTAGTGACGTACACGAACCTCACTGATACAGAGGATAGCGCCATTGCTTATAGTGGCATATTAACCGGCCAGTTCGAATACAAAAAATCGTTTCGCGCTCTAAAGAAACTTCACGATTCTATTTTCACCCGCTAAATAAATCAAGGATGGCAAGTTGTGGACCGAAGAAGTAACTCAACACGAGATAGGGTATGACAGAAGATAGGCAAAAAAAGATTCAATCACTTGCTTTTATAATAAGTGTATTTATAGCCGTTAGCGTTTCTTTGGGCATTATCTCGAATCTTAAGAGTACTTCCAGGCAGTGCCTAACCGAAGTAGATGATAACATAAACCCAAACAACGCTTCAATAGAGAGCCTGATAAGGTTACCCGGCTTAGGTATTTCACGGGCTGAGGCGATAGTGTCTTATCGTAAGAGATTCAGCAATCAAGAACAGAGCAGACCCGTTTATCAAAGATGCGAAGATTTGCAAAAGGTCAAGGGAATAGGACCGCAAACAGTAAAAAATATTAGCCAATGGCTAAAGTTTGAATAACAATATTCCTTTTTAGTTTCTAATTGGGAGAAATATTATGAAAAGCTCAACCAAATTATTTATCTGTTTGCTTTCTATAATTGGTGTATTGGCGCTGGCAGCTGTAGTTTTAATAGTCATCGGTATCCTTATTATCATGCCGGCCCGCAGGTCGATACCTAACCGGGTGATTCTGGAGGTGGACTTAGAAAAGCAGCTAGTTGAGCATGTGCCTTTAGACCCCCTTGCACAGGCATTCATGCGGGAAGTAACAACCGTTCGCGATGTTGTCGAGACGCTGGAGCATGCCTCGGAGGATGAGCATGTTACCGGATTAATTGCGAGGGTTGGGGCGGCACCAATGGGGCTGGCTGTAATACAGGAAATACGTGATGCGGTCGAAAAATTCGCTGAAAGCGGCAAGTTTACAGTCGCCTACGCCGAAACATTCGGCGAGTTTGGGCCGGGAAATGGAGCGTATTATCTTGCAACGGCATTCGATGAAATCTATCTGCAGCCGTCCGGTGACATAGGACTAACGGGCCTGATGTATCAAAGTCCGTTCGTTCGTGGTACGCTCGACAAGCTAAAAATCACGCCTCGAATAGACCACCGTAAGGAGTTTAAAAATGCAAAAAATATCTTCACTGAGACAGAATACACAGAAGCGCACGAAGAAGCAGTGAAGAAGGTAATGGATTCCCATTTCAGCCAGATTGTACAAGGAATCGTAGAGACCCGCGGGATAAGCGAAGAGCAATTGATTAAGATAGTTGATAGCGCACCTTTGCTGGGCGCTGAGGCCATTGACGCAAAATTGGTTGACCAGTTGCTATACCGCGATGAAGCATATGAGAAGGTCAAAGCAAAAGCCAAAGGCGCAAAACTGCTTTACCTTCGGAAATATCTTGAGCGGGTTGGCAGGCCCCATAGGAAAGGAGCGAAAATTGCTTTGATATACGGTGTAGGCGGAGTACATCGTGGCCAAAGTGAGTACAGCGCTTTTTCCGGTTCATCATCGATGGGAAGTGATACCATTGCCGCCGCATTTCGCGATGCAGTGGCGGATAAGAAGGTTAAGGCAATCGTGTTTCGCGTGAATTCACCCGGCGGCTCATATGTGGCATCGGATACCATCTGGCATGAAGTGGCCAAGGCCGGTGACGCAAACAAGCCGGTAATTGTCTCAATGGGCAATGTTGCCGGCTCCGGAGGGTATTTTGTTTCTATGGCGGCAAGCAAAATCGTTGCTCAGCCGGGTACTATCACCGGCTCTATCGGCGTACTTACCGGTAAGCTGCTGACGCGTGATTTCTGGAAGGAGCACATAGGTATCACCTTTGACGACGTACAAACCAGCAAAAACGCAAACATCTGGAACAGCTCTTATGACTACTCACCTGAGCAGTGGCAGAAGTTGCAGGAAATTCTGGACCGTGTTTATGACGATTTCACCAATAAGGTCGCTGAAGGAAGAAATATGGAGAAGGAGAAAGTACTCTCGGTAGCCAGGGGCCGTATCTGGACAGGCGAAGATGCGAAAGAGCTTGACCTGGTGGATGAGCTGGGCGGTTTTGATGTCGCCTTGCGATTGGCAAGGGAGCAAGCGGGTATAGAACCGGATGCTCCGATTAACCTGACGGTGTTTCCGCGACACAGGCGAATGATTGAGCAATTTTTACGGCGCGGGCCTGACAGCAGTGAGCCTCGTGCAGAAGTAGTTATAGCTGAGCAATTATTGAAGGAAATACGGCCTTTGTACAAAATGGCAAAGCAAATCGGCCTGATTGAAAACAACGATATTTTGCGAATGCCGCAGTTCGAGGCAAGCTGGTAGTTTGACGGTTAGTCTGTGTAACAGTATCATGGTATATACTGCCTGACTACGCAAGATAGCAGGGAAAAGCAAGAAATGGATGAATGGGAAATTGACAAGCCGCTTGGACAATGTTACGGAACCGGTAGAAAAATTGAGCCCGGCGAAGAATACTTTGGCGCTCTGGCAGAAACCGACAGGGGACTCGAACGCCGGGATTTTTGTGCCGACTACTGGAATAGCGAAAAACCGAATGTATTTTGTCACTGGAAGACAATACTGCCTGAGGCTGACCAGAAAAAAC
>CAYWUO010000159.1:0-5441 GCA_964461285.1 uncultured Pirellulales bacterium | reverse complement strand
AAAAACTCGAAGAAGCGAAAGGGCGGAACACTTTTGTTGCCAGACGGATTGATTATAGCGCCTCCACCGGCGAAGTAGTAGCTCCCGGTGAGTCCCGGATTTCATTTTATGCAAATAACGTATCGGCTGACCAGGCGGAACAACCCGCAATGCCGATAGAAATAACGGCTCAGGAGCAGACGAAGTTCCTGTCGGTTTCAAACCAGATTATATTCGACGGTGACTGTCTCTGTTCAATGCCTGCCACCGGCCCCGAGCGCAAGGAAAAGTACACGCTTTCAGCACCAAAACTTACGGTAGATTTGTCAAAAGACAGGACTGAACAAGGCTCCGTTTCCGCAACGAGCATAGAGCACTTCGGCGCAAGCGGCGGAGTTGAGATTTCCGTTTTACCGCTTGACTCTGACCAGGACCAGAATGACGTAAGCCAGCGGGCCAGGTTTATCGCTGAACAAGTTGATTACAGTGCTTTTGATAACGATATTGTTGCGTCCGGGCCGACCGAGCTTACATTTTACGCCGATGACATAATGGATACAAACCAAGAGAAAACGACCGTGCCGATAAATATAACGGCTCAGAAACAGACTAAGTTTTTGCTCGGCTCAAATCAGGTCATATTCGAAGGCGATTGTATATGTTCTATGGTTAGAGAGTACCCGGGCATCGAGCAGAAATACACACTTACGGCCCCGCAACTTGCAGTAAATCTTTCCTCGCAGGCCACTGGTGGCGGCTCGCAGTTGGAACATCTCAGGGCAAGTGGGGGCGTGGTTCGTCTGGCAACCGTAAAATCCGCAGGCGAAGAGTTAATTAGCGGAATTGAGCTGAAGTGTAGTCAATTCGATTTCGAACAGGACGAACAAATCTTCGTAGCCACCGGTCCGGGGATAATAAAGTTCGCAAACGCGGGTGTATCTGAAATAGATGAACAGACATCGAGGTTCAGCTTGCGCCGGCGATGCTATGCTTTTTTGCGCAACTTTGATACGCTAAAGTTTCTTTCCAATTCGAATCTGCTTATCGCCGATGCCAAAGAGCAAAAAATGCGTATCGATTATGTCCCTGTTATTGAGGGCAAATACGTGCAGCAGGGTATTGCTTATGCCAGCCACATAGAAACCCTGATTTATCAAACCGAAGACGGCCGAACCGAGCTTTCTACTCTGAAAGCCAGCGGCGGAGTAAGCTATGAAGACCAGGACAACCAGTTTATTGGAAGCAAGCTGTTTTATGACCACAAGAATTTGATAATGAAGGTCGAAGGTGATAAATCCCAGCCCTGTTACTTAAATGGCGCGCTGGTTGATGCGATTGAGTATGACCTAAGGACCGGAAAAGTGAAAGCCAAAGTCTCCGGCCTGGGTATTATGCAGATGAAGTGACAGGAGTGTTTAATCTTTTATTTGATGAGTCGGAAAATCGAAACATTTTGAGGTATTAAGCAAGATGATTAAGAAAATCCTTTTAGCAATTGCGTTGGTGGCGTTTGCATTTTCACTGTTCGGCTGCGAGACCTTCAAGGGCATGGGCAGAGATATCCAGTCCGCCGGTGAAGCCGTTGAAGATACTTCCGAGAACGTTCAAGACAAACTCTAACCGGAGCAGTTTATCCTGACTGTTGTTGTAGCCAAAAGGAAATGCTGTTTTTGCACAAAAGCTGGTTTTTCGGATACAAAATATTCTGAAAAAAACGGTTTTTTACAGGACTTTTTTCTTGACATTTTCCCGTTAGTATTTATACTTATTTCGAATTCAAGGAGGAGCTGCAAGGAGGCATTTAGCCTGCCAAAACTTCTCCCATAACGAAGAAGTGGTTGTTGAACCACGGACAAATTTAGACCAGAAATTGCATCTTGTCGCGTAAGGATGCGCAGAAGTAAGGAGGCGTAAGATGGGAAGGTTGGTCTGTCGTTGTTTTTCAGCTGTTGTAGCTGTTCTATTTTTCACTCAGCTTTCGATTGCTGCACGAGTTGCGCGATGGCACTTCGAAGAAGCACCAGAGTCAACGATAACAGCGAACAATATTGGCGACTATGGGGAAGCAAGCAAGGCGTGGTTTTATAACTCAAATCCAACTGTTTCCAATGAACCACTCTCTACGACCAATGTCAACGATTGTTTATGGTACCAAATAGTGCGTGTATATCATATGGAATTGCCGGTCGAGGATTCTAAACAGATTGATACCACCGGAGCAATCACGGCACCTGTTTTTATTGATGGAGTTGATATTGGCAGTACTCCAACAGCTTGTTTTATTGAATTCGTTGATGAAGTTCAGTTATACGACCCAGAATTAAAACCAAACAAGCTGCAGAATCTTTTTAAAAGGTACGATTCAGTTGTTCTCGAGCCGGTTACAACTGGTTCTAGATAGCCTGGTATCGCGGAGGAAACGCATGGTATAAAAATTATCGATTTTGGATATTTAAGCCCCTGCCGGCTTTTCTTCTCACCCCCTCCAAAATAAATTGAGGTCAACACCCTTTTCCCGGCAGGGGCTTTTTTTATAGTGTTTGCGAATTTAAGAACACATATCCTGCAAATCGTTGATACTTAACTCACTCAGCCTAGCAACGATTTTTTCAGCCGTTACCAATTGCTCGGCATCATAGGAATTTGTCACGGCAACCGTGTGCATGCCCGCGGCTTTGGCGGCCTTTAGGCCCCAGTGTGAATCTTCTATCGCGATACATTGACCGGCCTTGATATGTTGTTCTTGGCCTTGGTTTAATTTCTTTAGAACCAGTAAAAAACCTTCAGGATTAGGTTTTCCTCTTTTAACCTGTTCGGCAGAAACTATCACCTCGAAGAAATCCCGCAGCTTTGCTTTTTCGAGTATAAGCTCAATCTCTGCTCGCAATGCCCCGGAGCATATTGCCATGGGAATATTATTGCCTTTAAGCATCTGCAAAAAATCCCTAACACCTTCTATAATCTGGCCATCGGTTTTTGCCAGCTCCTCGAATACCTGGTTTTTCTGCTTTATAAGATTTTCGATTTGCTGCTCATCTATTTTAAGCCGGCCTTTTTGAATGAGCAGCGTAAAGCAATCTATATCAGTGTAGCCGAGATATTCTTTGTAGTAGTCCTTTGTTGAAATTTCCACGCCGTGTTGAGCCAGTACGCGGTTGAAGGCGCGAAGATGCAGAATCTCCGAGTCTGTTATCACTCCGTCGAAATCGAAAATAATCGCCCTCAACATTGCATTTTCCTTATTCGGCAGGTACAGGGCCAACCATCGCTTCGTATTCTATAAATGTTGATTTATCGCCGGCCTTAATCAGCTCAGATAATGCAGTAATCTTAGGTGCATTTTTAGTGATGTATCTTCGAGCAATCATCGCCTTTCGCGTTTTCATCGGTATCTTTTCACCGTTACCGGAAGAAACATCGGCGACGTTGACCTGCATATCCACCTTCGTGCCGGCCTGGCTGCACAACAGATAGCCGTTTATCAAATCTATCGCAATATCGACCAGCGCTCTGCCGTAAAGGTCCATATACTCGTTGCCGTTCTCCTTTACAAAGGCGATTGCACTTTTTAACTGCTCCATACCCTCTGTGAGTTTGTCCAGCAGGTCTTGTAGCTGCGGGTCGAATTGTTTTTGTGCAAGCTCACTAATAACATTTTCGGCAGTTCCGCTACAGACACCGCGAACCGCTGCAACGATTTGCAGCTGGCTTGTGCCTTCGTAGATGGTTGTGATTCTCGCATCGCGGGCGTGCCGTTCGCAGGCGTAGTCCTGCATATACCCGCTTCCGCCGAGGACCTGAATCGAATCGTAAGCGACCCTGTTGCACATCTCGCTGCAATAATATTTGCTCATCGGCGTCAGCATCCCGGCTATTCTTTTGTATTTTCTCGAGCCGGTCTTGAGCTGCCTGGCCTGTTCTTTGTCCTGGGGCGGATTCGTCGCAAGCTGTTTTGCGAAACCAACTTCCATATCGACAATCCGCGAGGTCTCATACAAAAGTGCTCTGGCTGCTTCGATTGCTACTTTCATATCGAGCAGCATGTCCCGCACCGCAGCAAGTTTCTCAATCGCCACTCTGAACTGTCTTCTGCTTGCTGCATAATCGCGGGCGACTCTGTAAGCGGCTTCTGCGATACCCACCGATTGAGCGGCAATACCGATACGAGCGCCGTTCATTAAGCTCATTACATAGGTAATCAGGCCTCGTTGGCGTTCGCCGATGAGTTTCGCCGGTGCATTATCGAAAAATATCTCGCAGGTGGGGCTGCCGTGGATACCTAATTTTTCTTCCAGTCGGCGGATTTTAATCCAGGGTCCGCGCTCGACGAGATACAAACTTAGTCCCCGGCCGTCGGATATTTCCGGCTCACTTCGCGCCAGTACCAGAAGTATTTCGCCACAGCCGTTTGTTATAAATCGCTTTACGCCGTGCAGGAACCAGTTATTGTTATCATCTGTAAAAGCGCGGAGCTTAACCGCCTGCAGGTCGCTGCCTGCATCCGGCTCGGTCAGCGCCATTGCTCCGGTTACTTTGCCTGCAGCAAAGGCCGGAAGATACTGCTGCTTGATTTCTTCCGATGCAAAGGCGTTTATTGTCTCTGCGATTCCCTGCAGGCCGAATATGTTCATAAGCGCAGCATCAGCCCGCGAGACGATTTCAATTGCCATCGAATAGGTAAGGTTCGGAAAATTCAGTCCGCCGAACCTATGAGGCAGTGTAAAACCCATTACCTCCGCCTGCGCAAGTTTTTCTAACGATTCTTCTATTCCTTTCGGGCGGATAACTGAGCCGTCTTCGTTTAAGATATTTCCCTGACGGTCAACGTCTTCGGCTCGCGGAGCAATAAAATCTGCTGCAAGCTCTCCCAGCGACTCCAGGACTAACTGATAATTTTGCATCGCCTCATCCATATTGGCCGGTGCATAATCGAATTCGTTCGCAAACCGGAAGTCATCTTCGCAAACCTCAGCTAACTTGCCGATATCAATATGCCTGAACAGGAACTGAATGTCGTCGTTGTCTGAGTAAAAATTACCCATAACCTTTTCCTTATTGCCACGAAGACACAAAGACACTAAAAGTTATTGTTTTTTAACAGCGGATTACACAGATTTCACTGATTTTTTTGTTCATATTTAATCCGTGTTAATTCGCTAAATCTTTGGTTAATTATTTTTTTATTTCTTCATGCCTTTGTGGCTAAAGTGTTTTTTCTTTAATGGCTTTTATCATTTTAGGCATAACATCGTTCAGGTCGCCGACGATTTTGTAATGAGCAAGCTGAAAGATTGGAGCATCGGGGTCGCTATTGATAGCAACAATCTTCTGGCTCTGGTTCATACCCGCCTGATGCTGTATTGCGCCGCTTATTCCGACTGCGATATATAAGCTCGGCCGAACCGTTGTGCCGGTCTGGCCGACCTGATGGTCGTGGTCGATAAAGCCCAAATCCACCGCCG
>CAYWUO010000158.1:0-5464 GCA_964461285.1 uncultured Pirellulales bacterium | reverse complement strand
GCGGCAAAGAAAGCTGGACGGAGATGGGCGGCTGCGGGATGGTTGACCCGAATGTCTTCGATGCCGTTGGAATAGACAGCGAAAAATATACCGGCTGGGCGTTTGGCTTCGGCATAGAACGCTTAGCAATGCGAAAGTACGGCATAACAGATATCCGCCTGTTCTTCGAGAACGACCTGCGCTTCCTCGACCAATTCTAATTAGCCCTCTTCTTAGCAGGATAAAAGTTCATTTTTCCGGTATATCAATCATCCTTTCTGGATGATTTGGCTTTTATTTTTTCTTCGGCGGTTTGCCAGCGAGTGCGTATATCATCCTTCGGCTGAAAACGCAGCCAGAGAATAAAAGACTCAAGCCGCTCAACTTTGCCGTAATAATGGCCTGTGGAAACGCTTTTCCCATCGGCATAAATAGAAATGAGCAGCTTCGCAATTCCGCTTTGCTCTACGCTGCGAGCTAAAGCCAATTCAGGCAAAGGCGTTGACAATCCCGGAACGGGAATTGCCGGTATCCCTACAAGGAAACTTTTAAACTCGTTTCCAAGCGCGCCCGAAGCAATTTCGGCAGTGTAATCGGCTGAGCTGGCATCCTCTACAAGATTAGCTCCAATCTCAGCAAAACGAGCACTGACCGCCGCCTTGACATACTCGACGTCATAGCATTTCAGATTAGTGAAGTCTATGTACAGTTTCTTATCAGCAACCTGTGGGATGTCGAGTTTCTCAAGTGCGGCATCAACAGCTCCGGAGAGCAGCATTTGCTCAATAGCGGCCCGCTCTGTGTTGGTAAATGTTCGTGAGCTACAGCCCGCCACACAAATCGTTATAAAACTCAGCAAGACGATTTGTTTCATTTTAAGCACGATAATATACTCAAGATTGTTTTGTATTTATTATTTAACCGAATCGTCGGGCGGTAGGCCGAGCTTTTTGTATAAATCTCTTCGTCCGGTTTGGTTTCCCGCATGTTTTTATCCGGCTGTGAATCAGCAGCAACGGCCAGAATGGAATAACCTAATAACCCCATAAATATTATCAGGGCAAAAACCGATATTGTCTTTGTGGTTTTCATCTTTGTCCTCTAAAATGATAAAAGTTAAAATACAGTTTATATAATATATACATCCAAATACTATAATGCCTTTTTTCGATGATACAAGATAAAAATACTATGTTGTTTTTATAAGGTGAAACTGTAGAAAAAACAGGACGTTAAGAAGACAAATGCTATGATTGAAATTACAAATAATATATCTATTAGCGAGGAGAGAATTAATTTTAAGGCATCTCGCAGCAGCGGCCCGGGCGGACAGAACGTCAACAAGGTCAACACCCGAATAACATTGTTTTTTGATGTGTCGAATTGTGAAAATATTTCCGATGAGCAAAAGCAACTCATACTCAAACGGTTTGCAACGCGAGCAGACAAAAATGGTGTAATAAGGGTCGTATCGCAGAAGTATCGAACTCAAAAGGCAAATCGCAGAGCCGCGGTCGAGCGGCTGTGTGAATTTTTGAAAGAGGCGCTCGAAAGCAAACCCAAGCGTAAAAAGACAAAGGTACCATACTCAACTAAGCAGAAACGACTGGAACAAAAGCGGCAACGAAGCCTGTTAAAACAACAAAGAGCGAAGAAAAACTGGGTCAAGGATTTAGAGGATTAGAATACTTTCGGAAATGAAATTTGCGGTGATTTACCTCCATAGTCCGGCTATCTTCATACCTGCTGCTGGACTGCTACGGCGTTTACCAACAATTATTACAATCGTTTGCCCTGTTATTACAGGGAGCCAACTGCCGGTATAAAATCAGCCTTCCATATCATCGATTTTCAGGGCTTCATCCAGGTCATAGACATCCGGTCCTGTGTAGAGCCGGAATGACCGAAGAGGTCTTTTCCTAAGCGCACCAATAATTGTGTCCTGACAACGAAAGACTCCATCGTCAACGGTAAGCCAGGCACACTTGAGATTGCAATTTGAGTCGCGAATCGGACAGATGATAGGCTCGTCTCTTTCGTTGGTCAAAAATCCCTGTGATGAAATTCTGACAGCTTTATAGTTTTTTAACATAATCACCACTCCTCTTGCAAGAGGTCACATTATTAACAATGGTCATTATATCAAATATCAAAGCCAATTGGAAGAAATTTATTGACATATTATGAAGAAAAAAGGCTAATTTTCAACCCCGTAAAGGCAGAAAATCCAAGCCTGGATTTTATTGGACTTATAGAATCGATTAGCTGTTCCTGAAGGCGGGGAAAAAAATAATAATTGCCTTGTTTATGTAAGTTCGACATCAATCGGCTTTTCCGATAGCAGAGTCTCAGAAGCGACTAATTCGCTGCCAAGCCGGTAGGCCTCTTTCATTGCTAAAGGGTGCTTTTTGATTTCGCCGCAATCGTCAACCTTGTTGACAAACAAATTTGCTGCATATTGCATATCCAGCACATCGAAATAATATTTCATTGTCAACCGGATGCTATCGAACATCTTTTTACTTTTCGTACCGCCTACCGCTATTACCAATGCCCGACGGTCACGGCCGGAACCTGTAATAAGAGGTTTATTAAGGATATATTTGTTCGCCCACAGACATTGACAGCGGTCGATAAGAATTTTTGCCTGTGCGCAGACATTCATAAAAAATATCGGAGTGGCAAAAATCATCCGGTCTGCATCAAGCATCTTTGACATTACCATTTGATAATCATCCTCAATCCTGCACCTGCCTGTTTCGTAGCAGGAATTGCACTCGACGCAGGGCGAGATGTTCAAACCGCTCAACCGTATATACTCAACCTGTGCTCCTGCAGATTCTGCTCCAGCTAAGGCCTCACGTAATAGCAGGTCGCTATTACCCTTAAGCCGCGGGCTTGATGAGATTCCTAAAACTTTAACAGCCATATATAAGCCCTGTTTACGAACACAACCGCTACAATGCCATTTGGCCCACTGACACTATCATGCAAGTAAACTATCAATATCAGTCGCAAAATGCAATAATAAATGATAGAAGCACAAATACATCCAGATAAGTAAAAGCGAATTGAAAACAACCTTCAATTGTGGTAAAAAGAGCAAAAGAGTAATTTCAGTGCAGGGATTGTTTTTATGGCGGTTCAATTTATCTTAGGCAGAAGCGGTACAGGCAAGACCAGCTATTGCATCAAAGCAATAGTCGATGCCCTCGTTGAGCCATCTGATAACCAACACCTGATTCTGCTGGTTCCCGAGCAGGCCACGTACCAGGCTGAGCGTGCAATCCTCAGCGATACAAGTATAGCCGGCTACCATAGATTACACGTGCTTTCATTCGACCGTCTTCAATTCTGGCTCTTGGGCAAAAATACGGTCCGTCCGGCCCTTTCGCACATCGGCCAACAAATGATAATCCACAGGATTTTACGGGAAAATAAAAGCAAATTAAAAATCTTCGGCACATCTTCGACATGGCCCGGATTAGGTCGGCAAATGGCACAAACAATTTCCGAGCTGCACCAGTATGCAAAGACGCCGGAGGATATCGAACAATTGCTGAGCGGCCTGCAAAAGGATGAGCATAATAGCCTGGCTGCCCTGAAATTTGCAGATATTGGATTGATACTCAGAGAATATCTGAATTTTATCGAGGGCAATTTTCTCGACCCCGATATCCAACTAAATCAGGCCTGCCAAAAAGTGGCAAAAGCTGACTTTGTTAAAGGTGCAAAGTTATGGGTTGACGGCTTTGCCGGTTTTACTACCAGCGAGCTTGCAGTCCTTATGGAACTGCTGAAGGTCGTTGCAGATGCACAGATTGCACTTTGCCTGGACGCAAAAGAAATTAATTTTGAAAATCCTGACACCCAAAGTATCGACCCGACAAGCTTATTTTATCCTACACACCGCACATACGCCGAACTTATCGAGCGGATAAAAAAATGCAAAAAGGAATTAGTTAAACCTCTAATTCTTGATAAGCCCGTTAGATTCACCTCTTTCAAGCAGCTTGCACATATCGAGCAAAATATATTCAAGGCAAAACCTGCGAAAATGCCGGCAGAAAATAATATTCGTATTATCTCCGCACCTAATACCCGGAGCGAAGCTAAATTCGTCGCAAGACAGATTCTGCAATTAGTCAAAGAAAAAGGTTATCGCTATCGCGATATTGCGGTTATTGCATCAAACATCGACAGCTACGAACGCTACATAAAGGCCTATTTCGATGATTATGACATACCGTTTTTTATCGATAAGCGAAAACCATTGAACCAGCACCCGATAGTGCAGCTTATTTGCTCAGCTTTACAGGTGATTACCGGCGGCTTTTCGCATAGCGATATATTTGCGTATCTTAAAAACGACCTGGTGCCGGTCCAGCGATATGACGTGGACCTGCTGGAAAACTATTGTCTTGCCTATGGTATCGACAGCAGTGACTGGCAAAGTGATGACGAATGGCATTTTGCCGCTGAGCAAGATAAAGATTTCGATGAACAACAGATAAATCAAATTCGGCAAAAAGCCGTTAGCGCGATAACGAAACTTCGAGATTCGTTATGCCCGCCGGACAAGCCTGCAAATAAAGTTAACGCTGAGGATTTCACACGAGCGATGTTCGAGTTTATAGATAATTTGCAGGTTCGCCAGGCCCTTGAGAGCTGGATTGAAGAAGCCGCCGCAACCCGTGATTACACGACCGTTGAAGAGCATCGGCAATTCTACGATAAGCTTATAAATATATTTGACGAGCTTACAGAGGTCTTTGGCGCCGATAAGATGACCTGCCAGGATTACCTGGCGATAATAAGCTCCGCTTTTTCGCAACTGATGCTGGCACTTATTCCGCCGACTTTGGACCAGGTACTTGTCGGCTCAATAGAGCGCAGCCGACATCCGGATTTAAAAGCGGTCTTTTTAATAGGCGTTACGCAAAAGCAGTTTCCTGTTCCGGTCAGCTTCGATAACATATTAACAGAAGACGACCGCACCGCAGCAGATTCGGCTGATTTCCCACTGGCTCCGCCGGTAAGTGGCGCCCTTGCAGAGCGTCAGTATTTAGCTTACATAGCATTTACGCGGCCATCAGAATTTCTGTGTGTTACATATCCGGTAGTCGATGAGAAGGGTAGTGCCATTGTCCGCTCACAATTTATAGATAGTCTGCAATCGCTGTTTGAAAATCTTAGCGAAGAGTCAATTGCTGCTGAGGTGACTGATATCGAGCAGGTTAACAGTGAAACAGAACTTGCAGATTTACTTTGCATCCGACTTGGCAGAGACAACTTGCTTTCGCAAGCCAATAGCAACGAGCAGCCTGGCGGACTATTATTAGATATTTGTTCGGATGAGCAACTCGCAGGGCTTGGCACCAGCGTTTTATACTCGATAAACTATGACAACCCCGCACAGTTAGACAGGTCGGTAATCACCGAGCTTTTCAGCGGTCGGATTAGAAGCTCTGCAACGAGACTAAGC
>CAYWUO010000157.1:0-5469 GCA_964461285.1 uncultured Pirellulales bacterium | reverse complement strand
TATCTGTTGCACCAGGAGCCGTAACCGTATCGACATAATGCATCGTCTTTGCGTTAACAATTTCGATCAGGTCTCCTCCCTGACCATAGTCCTCGTGTGTGATAAACATAAATTCAGATTCAGGGTCTATTGCTATACTAATAGCAAGGGGATAAATCGAATCGTAATCTTTTTGCAAAACCAGAGAGCTACCGAATACGTTATATGCCTGTATTACTGGAACAGAGTAATCATAAGTACCCGTATCTGAAATCACGTAAACCGAACTGGCTCTGGCTTCTCTAAGTATGATGATAAGGATAATAGATGATAGTATAGCTATAATAAGTTTCTTTCCGCGAGTCATTTTTACCCTCCTCTCATAAATAATTAAGGGATTTTCTCCAATTTCTTCTTTCTTAGGAAAAGCCCCCCTAAACCAAATAATATTAGTGCGGTTGGTTCAGGTACTATATTGATATGGGAGCAGGTGCCAAGTTTAACAAAATCAATATTGAAGTATAAATCGCTACTAATGTATCTACCCTCTATCCATCCCCTATCATAAAGTCCACCTGTGGGATAGCAGACTACATCATAAGCATAGAGGTTAAGCAAACTATTATCTTCGATTCCTAATCTGCTCAAGTTCCCACTATAGAGATTAACAAGACTATTCTCGCTGGCGCCAAGAATATCAAGCGAACCTCCATATATATTAACAATGCTATCGTCACGAACCCGAAGCTCAATCATTTGGCCAGCATACCAATTCGTCAAAGTAGTATCAAACGTCCACAAAGAGCCTATTTTCCCTCCAAAGATATCCACTGTAACATCGTTGTATATTTCGACCTCCCAATACTCATCGCCATCATAGATTTCGTGATGGCCGGATGTCCAGGTAGTAGCTATAACTGGACAAGTACAGAGTAATAATATTATCGTGATTACTGTTTTGATTTTCGTTTTCATCATTACCTCCTAAAATTAAGCATTAATTTCTCTTGTTACGTCCCTAAGGGGCTTCTCAGAGTAACATTCGAACCACTCCTGCCTTATTGCATAATAATTTAGCCCTGCTCCAGGATAAACGCATTATAACATTTTATACTGTTTTTGTCCATATAATCACGTGGGAAAAGTACTTGAAATAAAGAGAGATTTTTAGTAGACTTCAGCGATTGCTTTCTAAGCGCGTTTGATATCGCGCAAAAAACGAGCAAGTAGCTTATAAAGAAACCATATATGTAAATATTTTTAGAGGAAAAAATAATGACCGATTATTCAGCGAGTCCGGAAGGCGAAAAGTTCGCAATCCCACAGGATAATGAATACGCTGCGGAGTTCGAGCGAATCGAGTCGCTGGCAGAAGCAGCACGGGCTGAAGGTAAAGAAATCGTCGTAGTGATGGGTGTCGGTTTCGTAGGTGCGGTTATGGCGGCCATCATCGCCGATACCGTCGACAAGAAAACCGGCAAGCCCGGCAAATTCGTCATCGGCTGTCAACGCCCCAGCACACGAAGCTACTGGAAGATTCCGCTTCTCAATCGAGGCCAGTCACCGGTAAAGGCCGAAGACCCCGAGGTCGACCCGATGATTGCCCGCTGTGTCCTCGAGAAAAAAACTCTCGTAGCAACCTACAATAGCGACTGCCTTAAATTGGCTGACTGCGTGGTCGTGGACGTCCAGTGTGATTATACGAAAAATGACCTCGGCAAGATGCGAACAGGCAAAGCGGAAATGGCTGCGCTGGAAGCGACCATAAAAACTATCGGTGAAAAGATACCGCCTGATTGCCTGACCCTGATAGAGACAACCGTTGCGCCCGGGACGACGGAGTTCGTGGCCTGGCCGATTATGAAAAAGGTCTTTGCAGCACGAGGTATGGATACAGAGCCGCTATTGGCACACAGTTTCGAGCGTGTTATGCCCGGCAGAAAATACGTTTCATCGATACGGGATTTCTGGCGGGTGTGCTCTGGCTGTAACAAAGATGCAAGGCAGCGTGTCGAAAAGTTCCTGCGTGAAGTGCTTAATACCGAAGAATTTCCTCTGACCGTTATGGACCGGCCTATCGAATCGGAGACTACAAAAATTGTCGAGAATTCCTACCGTGCTACAATTCTGGCGTTTCTCAATGAGTGGAGTCTATTCGCCGAGCGTAACGGCGTTGACCTGATTAAAGTTATCAAGGCAATCAAGGTCCGGCCCACACACAGCAACATCATATTCCCCGGCCCGGGTATCGGCGGTTACTGTCTGCCCAAAGACGGCGGGCTGGGATACTGGGCATACAAGCACATTCTCGGCTTCGATGACGATATATTCAAGATTACACCGACAGCAATCAACATCAACGACACACGCGGTCTTCATGCAGCGGAACTGACAAGAGACGCCCTTCGCAATATGGGCCGTCAAATAGCCGGCGCAAAGGTACTTTTATGCGGGGCCAGTTATCGCCAGGATGTCGGCGATACACGGTACAGCGGCTCGGAGATAGTTGTTCGAAAGCTGACCGAGATGGGAGCTGAAATGCAGGTGCACGACCCGTATGTCGAGCACTGGTACGAGCTGGAAAACCAGGACACCTATCCTGCACCCGGACATTCCCTGGCAAGATTTTTCCGTAACCAGCAAGAGCTGGTCAATATTTGCGTCCAGCACGACCTTGCCGCAGCACTGGCAGGAGCACAGGCAATAATACTTGCTGTACCACACGAACCCTACTTGCAGCTTGAGCCGGAGAAAATAGTCGAATGGGCGGGAGTTCCTCCGGCGGTAATTGATTGCTTCGGGATTTTGGATGACGAAAAAATTCGCCGATACTTCGAGCTCGGCTGTGAAGTAAAAGCTCTGGGCAGAGGACATATCCAGCGAATAAAAGAAGAAACGAGAAAAAACAGATGATATGGATATCAAGAGCAAACGAATAGCAATTCTTTCACCGGTGGCCTGGCGGACGCCTCCTCGGGCTTACGGTGCATGGGAGACCGTGGCAAGTAATATTACAGAGGGTTTGGTTGCGCGCGGATGGAAAAATGTAACACTGTTTGCCACGAAAGAATCCGTAACAAAAGCAAAACTCGTCGGCTGGATTGAAAGGGGCTACGAAGAGGACAAAACACAAATCCCAAAGGTTTCCGAGTGCCTACATATTTCCAAGGTTATGGAAAGAGCGGATGAATTTGACCTGATACACAACAACTTCGACTATCTGCCATTGACTTACCTTCCGCTTATCAAAACACCGATGCTGACAACAATCCACGGCTTTTCCGACCCCGATATCCTACGGGTTTATCACGACCATAAAGATACTTATTATGCTTCGATAAGCGACTCCGACAGAAACAAAGATTTGCCTTATCTTGCAACTGTTTACAACGGTATTGACCTTTCCAACCTTACCTTCAGGCCGAACCCGGGTGACAAGCTCGTCCATTATGGGCGCATACATCCTGACAAGGGAACACACTTAGCCATTGAGGTTGCAAAAAAATGTGGAAAAGACCTGCTCATAGCAGGTATAATCCAGGACCAGAATTACTTCGACAATCTTTTAAAACCACACATCAATAACTCCTCAGTTCAATACATAGGCCCGGTTAATCCGGTTCAGCGTGATGCGCTTCTTAAGGAAACCTATGCGGTTCTTCACCTTAATACCATTCCGGAACGATTCGGCTTGGTTATGGCGGAATCTATGGCTGCGGGCGTACCGGTCATTGCGATGGACCTGGGCTCGTGCCGTGAGGTCATCTCAGACGGTCAAACCGGACATCTGGTTAATAATGTGGAAGAAGCCGTTGAGGCCGTTGCCAAAATCGATAAAATAGACCGCAGGAAGTGCCGCCAGAGAGTCGAAGAAAACTTTACTATCGACTGTATGGTTCGCGGCTACGAAAAAGTGTACGAACGAATCTTCCAAATGGAAGCAGAAAAGAACAAAAAATAAAATCTGCAGAGACACAATAAATGAAGAAGACACTTATCACACGCTATGAAGGTAATCCTATATTGACAAAGGATGATATTCCTTATCCGGTTCAGACGGTTCATAACGCCGGTGTTATAAAATGCGATAGCCGATACATTATGCTGTTTCGCTCGCACCTCGATAACGGCAGGAGTATAATCGGTATAGCTGAAAGTGAAGACGGCTTCAATTTCAAGGCCCGGCCCAAGCCGTTTATGGTACCAAGCAAAGAGCCGCCTTTTTCCAAATACGAAGAATACAGCATCGAAGACCCGCGCATTACTAATATAGAAGGTTCGTACTACATAACATACAGTGCATATTCGGCACACGGCGTCCGCATCGGCTTAGCTAAAACATCCGATTTCGAATCGGTTGAAAGAATCGCCTTTATAACAGAATCCGACTATCGTAATACCGTTCTTTTCCCCGAAAAAATCAATAACAGATACGTTCGGTTAGATAGACCACACTGCGAGATTAGCCCCTGGTCAATCTGGATAAGTTACTCGCCGGATTTACGTCACTGGGGCGATTCAAAATTGATAATCAAGCCCGTCAAATATCACTGGGACGAGATGAAAATCGGCCCTGGTGCTCCGCCAATCAAAACTGATAAGGGCTGGCTGAACATTTATCACGGAGTCTTCGCGACAATGGACGGCCACATATATCGGCTGGGAGTTGCACTGCATAAACTCGATGACCCGGCAGTGGTTCTTGGTGTATCCGACCGATGGATACTACAACCTGAAGACCCGTGGGAAGTTGTCGGCTACGTGCATAACGTAGTTTTTACCTGCGGCGCAATACTCGAAGGTGATGGCACCCTGAAACTCTACTGGGGCGGAGCTGATAAAGTAATGTGTGCCGGTACTGCGGCCATCGACGAACTCGTCGAACTTTGCCTGACCAATTCGAGACCGCCTCTGTAATGAATCTAACCAATTAAAGTCATTTTCCGGATAAATGGATAAGGCGCCGGATAAATACTATGCTCTTTGCATTTGTCTTGTTTTAGTATTAGCTGCGGTAGCGATTGTCCATAAAGAGGATGACCTTATCGTATATATCCTTTGTCAAGGACTCTTTTAATATCCTGCGAATTTCCCTCATCGGAGTTCGCTGAGTAGTGTGCGTGATAATAACGTGCTTGTTGTTCAGCTTATCTAATAATCCCGCGAATTCATCTATGTGCATATGCTTGCCGGCTTCAGCTCTTGTGGCATGCTCGCCTTCGTAGAATGTGCACTCCGCTATTAGAATTTTACTATTAACAATATATTCCAACTGCGAAAAATCAACATGCTGGGTGTCACCAAAATAGGTAACAATTGGAATCTCCAGCTGATTATCGATTTCAACGCCCTGCTTTTTTAATTCAACGATTTGCGGCCCGGTAAGCTTTGTGTATTCGGGTTTGAGCTTTTTTCGCTTTTCAATCACGGTATATCCGACAGAGCCCTTGGTATGTTTTGTCGGAAATACCCTTGCGAATAAATTGGGCT
>CAYWUO010000156.1:0-5546 GCA_964461285.1 uncultured Pirellulales bacterium | reverse complement strand
TAATAGATGAAATTATCAAGGTCTCGAACGAAGATGCTATGGAAACAGCAAAACAATTAGCTGCTAAAGAGGGAATTTTGGCAGGCATTAGTTCTGGTGCTGCAATGGCTGCTGCTGTCAAGGTCTCCCAGAGACCCCAAAGTCAGGGTAAAATCATTGTTACTATTTTGCCTGATACGGGAGAAAGGTATATCTCTACGGAGATGTTCGATTGATAGGATATTCTTTTTTCAAAGGAGTTTGAAAATGCCAAAACGCAAAAAAACCAACCAGACAATTGAAAAGCTGGTCGGTGAGGTTGCCAAGACCTACGAAGGTGACTCCGGCATCAATTTTATCGATGTCACCAACCTGCCCGTCCGGGAGAAAATCCTGCAAATTCTTGATTTGCTCACTGAGATTCTCTTTCCCTGCTATACCGGCAAAAGAACCGTCACAAAATCAAATATCAACTTCGTTATTATTGATATCTTATATCACATATACACGGAGCTCACCGAGCAGATTGAGCGCGCCTACAGGTACCGATGCAGAATGGAAAACTGCGATACAAGCGACTGCAGAAAAATGGCTGAAGATGCCGCTCAGCATTTGTTGGCTCAGCTTCCCGATATAAGAGAGATGCTAAAAGGCGATGTTGGAGCTGCTTTCGATGGCGACCCCGCCGCAAAATCTTACGAGGAAATTGTCATCAGTTATCCCTGCATTATAGCAATTGCTACCTGTCGCATCGCTCACGAATTGTATCTGAAAGATGTGCCTTTGATACCTCGAATAATGACAGAATGTGCCCACGCAAAAACCGGAATCGATATACATCCCGGCGCTATGATTGGCAGAAACTTTTTTATCGACCATGGCACCGGAGTCGTAATTGGAGAGACTACCATCATAGGTGAAAATGTAAAGCTTTATCAGGGTACTACCCTCGGTGCGCTTAGTTTTCCAAAGGACGAGCGTGGGAGGATTATAAAAGGCGGCAAGCGACATCCGACCATAGAGGACAACGTTACAATCTACGCTGAGGCAACAATTCTTGGCGATATAACTATCGGCAAAGGAGCTGTAATCGGCGGAAACGTCTGGATTAAGGAATCAGTACCCGCAGGCGTTACCGTTACAACGCCGCATCCCGATTTGGTTTATACAAAACACAAAAATGAATGAGAAGCTGCTTACAAAGATAGAAAAGTTAAAGGCCGAGCGTAATGCTGTAATTCTTGCCCATAATTATCAGTCGGCCGAGATTCAGGACATCGCCGATTTCACCGGTGACTCTCTGGGCCTGAGTATCCAGGCAGCAAAGACCGATGCCGAGGTCATTGTTTTTTGTGGCGTAAGGTTTATGGCCGAGACCGCCGTTATCCTCTCTCCGCATAAAACTGTCCTTTTGCCCGACCGCTTTGCCGGCTGTCCATTGGCCGATATGATTAACGCTCAGCAGCTTCGCGAGCTAAAGCAAAAACACCCCCGTGCACTGGTCGTCTGTTATGTAAACAGCCCCGCCGAGGTAAAAGCTGAAAGTGATTATTGCTGCACCAGTGCCAATGCCGTTGAATTGGTTCGCTCTTTGCCTGCCGATAAGCCGGTTATTTTTGTCCCCGACCGTCATCTCGGACAATTCGTTGCTGAGAAAACCGGCAGGGACATTATCCTCTGGCCCGGATATTGTCACGTTCACGTCGCGATAACCGAGGACGATATTAAAAACGCAAAGGCAAAGTATCCCGATGCGATTGTTATGGCCCATCCCGAATGCACTGAGCCGGTCAAAGAGCTTTGTGATGAGATTCTCAGTACCGGACAGATGCTTAAATTTGTTGCCAGTGCAAAAGCGAAGCAATACATCGTCGCAACTGAGGTGGGAATGATTCACGCCCTGAAAAAACAAAATCCCGATGTCGAATTTGTTCCCGCAAGTAACAGAGCAGTTTGTCCTAATATGAAGCTTATTACTCTGGACAAGGTCGTCGGCTCATTGCAGTCTATGAAGTACAAAGTTACAGTGCCGGATGATATAGCAGTTAAAGCAAAAAAGTCAATTGATAGAATGATTGAGGTTTTACCGAAAAAATAATTAGGTTTCGAAATGGCAAAAGAGACTAAATATCATATAGAGACGTTAGCTTTGCACGCCGGCCAGCAGGCCGATTCCGATACATTGAGTAGGGCCGTCCCCATTTATCAAACGACCAGCTATGTATTCAAGGATACTGACCATGCTGCGAACCTATTCGCTCTGAAAGAGTTCGGCAACATCTACACACGACTGATGAATCCGACAACTGATGTCCTGGAAAAACGGCTGGCCGCAATGGAAGGCGGCGTTGGTGGCCTGGCCTTAAGCTCGGGTCAATCCGCTATCTACGTCAGCATCTTTAACATCTGTGGTGCTGGCGGACACATTGTTTCTTCAAATTCGCTTTACGGCGGCACTGTCACGCTATTTAGCCAGACCTTTGCCAAGCTCGGTATCGAGGTAACTTTCGTCAACCCGAAGAAGCCGGAAAATTTCGCCGCTGCTATCAAGGATAATACTCGCCTGCTCTACATCGAGACCATCGGCAACCCGAAAAACGATATCCTGCAATACGACAAAATTGCAAAAATCGCCCATGATAACGGCATTCCGGTAATTTGCGATAACACTGTCGCAACTCCGATTTTGTTCAGGCCGGCCGAATACGGCATCGATATTGTTGTTCATAGCTGCACAAAATTTATCGGTGGCCACGGCACGAGCATCGGAGGAGCCATTATTGATTCCGGCAGATTCGACTGGACAAATGGCCGATACCCCGAGCTTACCGAGCCCGACCCCAGCTATCACGGCGTCAAATATGTCGAGTCTTTTGGTGAGCTTGCATATATCATCAAAGCCAGAACTCAGTTCCTGCGTGATATGGGTTCCTGCATGTCGCCGTTCAATGCCTTTTTGTTCTTGCAGGGACTTGAGACGTTGCATCTTCGTATGCCGCGCCATAGTGAAAACGCTCTGAAGCTCGCTCAGTGGCTCGAAAAAAGACCAGAGGTTACCTGGGTAAATTACCCCGGCCTGAAATCGCATCCCGATTATGAGCTGGCAAAAAAGTTTCTGCCCAACGGCCACGGTGCAATCCTCGGATTTGGCATCAAAGGCGGCAGACAGGCCGGCATCAAATTTATAAATAGCGTCGAATTAGCCAGCCATCTGGCAAATATCGGTGATAGCAAGACTTTGGTAATCCATCCTGCAAGCACCACGCATCAGCAGTTGACCGAAAAAGAACAGCTTGCAGCAGGCGTTACTGATGATTATATTCGTGTATCCGTTGGAACCGAGCACATTGATGATATTATCACCGACTTCGAAAACGCTCTAAAGCAAAGTCAAAAGTAAATGTTAATAAAGTTTTGTAAAACGAGATACGAGTAACGAGAAAATGTGGGATTATACAGATAAAGTTAGAGACCATTTTTTCAATCCGAGAAACGTCGGAGAGATTGAAAATCCCGATGGTGTCGGTGAGGTCGGCTCTTTGGCCTGCGGCGATGCCTTGAAGCTCACATTCAAACTGGATAAAAACGGCAAAATCGCAGAAGCGAAGTTTAAGACCTTCGGCTGTGCAAGTGCAATCGCAACCTCGTCGGTTTTGACTGAGATGATAAAGGGCCTGACTCTCGAAGAAGCTGCTAAGGTAACCAATAAGGATATCGCCAATTATTTAGGAGGTTTGCCTGAACAGAAGATGCACTGCTCCGTTATGGGCAGAGAAGCCCTCGAAGCCGCCATTGAAAATTATCGTTCCGGCGGAAAGAAAAAGCACGAGCTCGAAGGCAATATTATCTGCACCTGTTTCGGTGTAACCGATAAGGAAATAGAGAGAGTAATACAGGAAAACAATCTTACGACCGTCGAGCAGGTTACTAATTACTGCAAAGCCGGCGGCGGCTGTGGCGGCTGCCAGGGCGAAATCGAAAAGATAATCGAGCGCATTCAGGGTGACAAGGCCGGCCAGGTCATCGCCAAAGCGCCTCCCGTAGCTCGCAGGCAGACCAACATACAGAGAATCCAGTTAATCCAGCAGACTATAAATGAACAAATCAGACCGGCCCTCCGCGCCCACAGCGGAGATATCGAGCTGATTGACGTTGAAGGCAATAAAGTCATCGTTGCCTTTCGCGGTATGTGCGCGCAGTGTCGTCTCACCGAGTTTACTATGAAGGAAGTCGTCGAAGCAAAGTTAAGGGAATTTGTTGCGAAAGACCTTTTCGTCGAAGAGGACAAAGAATCTGCTAAGGAGCCTCACAACCATAGAGAATAAATAATGAAGACCATATACTTTGACAATAACGCCACTACGAAGGTTGCTGAAGAAGTTCTTCAGGAGATGAAGCCTTTCTTTTGCGAGTTGTACGGCAATCCTTCCAGTATGCACACATTCGGCGGGCAGGTCGCTCACAGTATCCGCAGGGCCCGCGAGCAGGTCGCCGCCTTGCTTGGCTGCGACCCGACCGAGATTATTTTTACAAGTTGCGGCACCGAATCTGACAACGCCGCCATAAAAGGTACCCTTGCTGCGTACCCGAATCGGCGCAAGGTCATAACCATCAGGGTCGAGCATCCCGCCGTATTGACTGTCTGCCGTGAACTGAAAAATCACGGCTATACGATTGTCGAGTTGGCCGTCGATAAACAGGGCCGCCTCGATTTAGCCGAATTAGAGGACAATCTCAACGATGATACTGCAATCGTTTCGATAATGTATGCCAACAACGAGACCGGTGTCGTTTTCCCAATCGCTCAAATCGCCGAAATGGTAACCGAAAAAGGCATCGTCTTTCACACCGATGCCGTTCAGGTCGTTGGCAAAATCCCTTTGAATCTCGCCAGGAGCAATATCGATTTGCTCAGTCTCTCAGCCCATAAATTGCACGGCCCGAAAGGGGTAGGTGTTCTTTACGTCAAAAAGGGGACACGCTTATCTCCATTTATGTTGGGCGGCCACCAGGAGGCAGGCCGAAGGGCCGGTACCGAAAATGTCCCCGGCATCGTCGGGCTCGGAAAGGCCTGCGAATTAGCCGGGAAAAATATCGATGCCGAAAATAAAAAAGTCAAATACCTCAGGGACAAACTCGAAAATGCCGTTTTGAAAAGCTGCCCAGACTCCCGCCTGAACGGTGACAAAGACAACCGCCTTCCCAATACCACTAATATCAGCTTCGAGTTTATCGAGGGTGAAGCTATTTTATTGATGCTCGATAAATTCGGCATCTGTGCGTCCAGCGGCTCTGCCTGCACCTCCGGCTCACTCGAACCATCTCATGTCTTGCGAGCAATGGGTGTTCCTTTCACCGCCGCTCACGGCTCCATTCGTTTCAGCTTATCCAGATACAATACCGAAGAGGAGGTCGACTTCACCATCAAAAAACTCCCACCGATTATAGAAAAACTCCGCAAGCTCTCACCCTTCGTAGCAAAATAAAAGTTTCTATAATTGTGGGTATCTGTCTGGACCTGTATAATCAACTGTCAGGATTTTCTAAGGAAAGGTATTGATTATGAT